>JADFYC010000005.1 GCA_015233295.1 Deltaproteobacteria bacterium
GTTGCCGCAGTTCATCCTGTGACCCCATTCGCTGATTTTCCACACCGGCCAGGATAGCCGGGTTTTTTGCCTGGGCCAACATGTTTGCCGTTTCAGCCACCGCCTCGGCCAATGCTTCCGGGTCGCTGCCGATAGACACATTTACCTGGAATGGTCCCGGCTCCGGGCAAGGCCGATCGACCATGTCCACCGGAATCTCCAGATACACCGGACGTCTGGTCCGGAGACAAGTGGTTATGGTGTCATCAATCTGTTTGGGCGCCCGTTCAGGATTGGTTAGGATGACTGAAGCTGCAGTCACATGTTCGTAGATCCGAAGCTGCAAGTTCATGTCACCAATAGTGTGGTGCAGGAGATGGGGATGCCGGTATTCGGCGATCTTGGGGCTGCCGCTGATGACGATTATCGGGAGACGTTCGGCATAGGCGCCCATTACGGCATTGAGTAGACTAAATCCACCTACCCCGTAGGTGACGCACACTGCACCCGCACCGTTTATCCGGGCGTAGGCATCGGCCGCGTATCCGGCATTCAACTCATTACAGGTGCAAATGACCTTCATGCTGCTCGCTTCTAAACAGTCAAAGAATTGAAGAACATAATCGCCGGGAACGCCGAAAATGTGCTTTAATCCCACCTGCTCCAGCCGTGTGGTCAGGTACTTGCCGATAGTGCTGGTATTTTCCTGGGACATAGGAGACCTCGCTTTCGGGTTACACATCAATTTTAATAACGTCAATCAATTTCATGTCATCACGGCCCAGGCCGAGTTTCGCCGCGGTGGCCAGCCAGGTGGGGGGACGCCCTTCGTCCTTAAGGGATTTGAGTTTGTGCTGTTGCCGAAGTTGTTCGATGATCTGGTGGCCCACGGTATCAACGGCAACGGGGTCTAGACCGCCGATGAGCTGCCGACGGGTGACCCGGAAGGAGACATTTAATGAAGGTCCTCCGTGATACTGGGCATAGAGGCCGTCGATGATGGATAGACGGAACTTTTCTTTGATATAGGGGTGGTTGACTAAGTCGGCGATGTATGGATCACATTGGTGGTCATGATACTTGTTGGGATTATGGATGGCTCCGAAAAAGTTTTTCATCCCCAGAGAAACACCGGATAAATCATGATCTTTAAGGACCGACAGGCTGATCAATGCCGTGACGTAACGAGATACAATCGTCGAGAAGCAGGACCCGACCTGACCGCTGATCTGGGGCTGGGCCTCATATCCTCCGTTAGCCAGGGCGTCGGTGCCGAAACAGCGGACTTGGTGGTCTTCCTTTTGGAGGACAAAGCCGGACCGGAGCAATTCCCGGTCGGTGCGGTCCCAAATGATTATTTGGCCGGGAGGGATGCGGCAAAATTTGACCAGCCGTTCGGCCAAGGCCGGGGCCGTTTCCGGGTGGGTGGCCAGACCCCGGCCGGCCAGGGCGTTGACCTTGATGCCGACCACGTCTCGGCTGGAAAACAGAGTTGTCCAGGCCTGGGCGGGATCGTGTTTGGTGGTCACGGCCATGACCAGATGATCCAGGGCCTGGGCTGCCGCGGAGGAGGAGACCTGACCATTTCCTTCAATCAGGCCGGGGCATGTGACCAGAGCCACCCGCGTCCGGTCCCGGCTTTGTGCCTCAATGGGCGAAGCCACAGGCAGGAGTAACGTTCCGACTCCGGCGGCCAGAAAAGTGCGACGGTCTATCACACGGCTGTTCACGGCTTGTGGTCTCCCCAGATCACGGCGGAAAAGGAGTAGATATCCGCGCCCGTCTTCCAGGCATCCGGAGGCAATCCGGCTTTTTCGCAAGTTTGCTCCAAGAACTGGGTCCGAGTCCAACCGTAACGTTCGGCCACCTGGGGCAGCAACAGGCCGGACCGGCCGCCCTTAATGATCATCAGTCCATCCCGGCCGACCTTGATGGTCGAGATATCCGTGACCTGCTTCATGGGAGTCAGGACGGATATCTCCAGGTCCAGGCTGCTGAGCTCATCTGATTGAACAGCCGGAAAGCGGGGATCGTTAAGGGCCGCCGCCACGGCCATATCCTGGACGCACTTGAATAAAGGCTCGCGGGCGATCACATAGCCGATGCAACCCCGCAATTTCCCTTTTTTTTCCAAGGTGACAAAGGCTGCACCCGGCTTCTCCAGTCTGGCAGAAGGAACCTCAGACTTTGGTAAGGGTTCACCCTTGACGGCAGCCTCCACGTTCTTCCTGGCCCAAGAAAGAAGAAACTCCTTTTCCGATGGGGTCAAATACTCTTCTTCCACTTCTTGCTTGGTTGATTTCGGTTCTTTGTTCTCAGTCATGATATTTTTCTCCTGGTTTTTTGGGGAAGTATTGCCGGGCTGGGATTTCCCGGCGGCAACCCGGTCAGTTGATCTCCAGAAAGCGGCCGCGGTATAGCCGACCACCCGGGTTTTGTCCCCGGTGACATCACCTGAGTTGGCGTATTTCAACACGTCGGCCCGGTCTGCTCCCAATTCGGCGCAAGCCAGCATGGCGGTAACCAGGGGACCGCCACCGCAAGCCTCCACCTTACCACTCGTCAGATCTGCGGACAGACTCACTGGTTGATATTGCCGGACCGAACTAAGGAGCATCTGGTCCAGGGCCGTAGCTCGGGAGTAGTCGTGGAAATGGGATAGGTCGGAGGAGGCCACGATTAGGGTGCTTTCGACCGCCCCGGCGGCCTTGATGGTCTTGGCCAGAGCCGCGGCCAACTCCCGGCAGGCGGGTAGGTCCTGGGATCCCATCACCAGGGGCACGATATCGGCCTGGGGCAGCGCCCTCTGAACAAAGGGAATTTCTATTTCCACCGAATGTTCTTCAGCATGGGCCGGAGGATAGGCTCGAATTTGGGTGGACGCGGCCAAGAGACTCTTAACCAGATCCCGGTTGATGGGCGCCACACCCAACGGGGTCCGGAAACCGGCTCCGTCGAATATCGATGTCCCCTCAAAAGAGACTCGGTGTGAAGGGCCGACAAGGATGACATGTTTATACTGTTTGCCCTGCACCGCTTTAAAGGCGTAGCCTGCCACGGGGCCGGAATAGGCATATCCGGCATGGGGGGTGAGGATTCCATAAATATGTCCCGGCTCGGAGATAGGACCGGCCGACTCCAGGTAGCCATCGACTGCCTTGGCCAGGGTCGGCTGATCACCGGGATACCAGGTTCCGGCCAGGATGGGCGCCCGGATATTTTCTTCGTTCGGGCCGGCTGAAGCGGCCTCATTTAAGGCGGCAATCGAGGAAAAGGCCAGCATTAGAATGGTCACTCCGGTCAGTCTAATTACTTTGCTCAATTCCATTTTAGACTCCATCGATTAGACTAATCCGACAGTTCCGCCAAACCCTTATAGAGATCCAGGGCGGCGGGATTGGTCAGGGCGTCGCGGTTTAATACCGGTTGGCCGTGAATAATGTTGCGTACCGCCAGTTCCACCTTTTTGCCGCTGATAGTGTAGGGGATGTCATCAATGGCGATGACCTTGGCCGGGACGTGACGAGGGGTGGTATTTTGGCGGATGGTCTGTTTGATCTTCTTGACCAGGTCCTCGGTCAGCCGGAAATCGGGTTTAAGCTTAACAAATAGGACGACGCGGACGTCGTTTTCCCAATCCTGGCCAATGACAAGAGAATCGGCCACTTCTTCCACCGACTCCACCTGGCGGTAGATCTCGGCCGTGCCAATCCTGACTCCCCCAGGGTTGAGAGTTGCATCCGACCGGCCATAGATGACCACTCCGCCCGTATCGGTAATCTCGATGTAGTCACCATGGTGCCAGGTATTGGGGTAGACCGAGAAGTAAGCGTTATGATACTTTTGACCATCTTGATCGTTCCAGAAGTAAATGGGCATGGAGGGGAAGGGCATGGTGCAGACCAGTTCCGCCTTTTCGTTCGTGACACTTTGGCCCGTTTGGTCAAAGGCCTCGACCTTCATGCCCAGACCTCTGGTTTGGAGTTCCCCTTCATACACCGGCCCAATGGGATTTCCCAGGGCAAAACAAGAAATGATGTCTGTTCCTCCCGAGATGGACGAAAGGACCAGGTCCTGTTTGACCTCTCGGTAAACATACTTGAAGCTTTCCACCGACAAGGGTGACCCGGTGGACAGAATGGCTTTCAGGGCGCTCAAATCGTATTTTTGGCCCGATTTTAGACCGCGCTTCTCAATTTCGGCCAGGTACCTGGCGCTGGTTCCGAAAATGCTGATTTTCTGGTCTTGAGCTAACTGGAACAGCACCCCGTCATCCGGATAAAAGGGCGATCCGTCGTATAGGATGAGCGTCGCTCCGCCGGCCAGGGAACTGACCAGCCAGTTCCACATCATCCAACCGCAAGTCGTGAAATAGAAAATGTTATCCTCACGCTTCAAGTCAGTATGCAACATCAGCTCCTTCAGGTGTTGAATCAGAGTGCCGCCGGCGCCATGGACAATACACTTGGGCACACCGGTGGTCCCGGAGGAATACATGATATATAATGGATGGTTGAACGGAAGTTGCTCGAAGATAATGTTTAGGCCGGGTTGGGGAGAAAGGAAATCTCGGTAATGGACGGCATTAGATATCAAACTGAGGTCTGCCCGGTCTTCTGTATAAGGAACCACCACCACCCGCTCAATACATGGTAATTCCTCTAAGATATCCGCAATCCGGCCTAAGGAATCAAATGCCTTTCCGTTATAATAGTAACCGTTGGCCGTGAATAAAACTTTGGGTTGGATTTGACCAAACCGGTCCAGTACCCCTTTGAGGCCGAAATCAGGTGAACACGAAGACCAGATGGCTCCGATGCTGACTGTAGCCAGCATGGCCGCGACGGTCTCGATCATATTAGGCATGAAACCGGCCACCCGATCGCCCTTTTGAACCCCGGCCCGTCGCAGGGACGCGGCCAGCCTGGCCGTTTGATCATACAATTGAGCGTAGGTGATGCTGATCGGTGGGGAGGATTCTCCCTTAAACACTAAAGCTACCCGGTCATCACGATATCTTAGGAGGTTCTGAGCGAAATTGAGTTCGGCGCCCAAGAACCATTCCGCCTCAGACATTTTATCTAAATTCCGAACAATGGAATGGTATGTTTTTGAAGCAATGACATCACCGAATTCCCACACTGCCGCCCAAAAGTCAGGTGCATGTCGGATGGACCAGGTGTAGAGCTGGTCATATGAATCAATACCCAGCCCATTTTTTTTATTCACATAATCAATAAACTTAGTCATATTCGCCTGGCTGACTTTTTCCGGCGATGGCGTCCAGATCGCTTGTTTCATGTACCCCTCCCGGTCATCTGAGTGCAGGTTAACTTGTTCACCAGAGTATCATACCTGGAACAGAAGAATCCCTCAAGAAAAAAGAATTTGGCCTGACCTTTTTGGTGTGGTTATCGGACAACAGCTTGATTAGGCCGCTTTTTGTCCACCGGTCTCGGGTTCACCCGGATTGTGATCGGAATGCCGGATAACATATTGATTTATAGCATTATGCTATTCATTTTGCTTTTTCTTTCCTTTTGTGGTATTGCTGCTTCCAGTACTGGACAAAACTTTCAAATTACTCGTGGCGAACCCCTTACCGACATTACTGCCTAGGAGTCTGTCGGATTATCCGAAATTAATAACTGTAACAGATTTAAATAATTAAATTTATATTTAACGGGGCAAAAAATCAGTTATTTTAGCTAATCCCATATTTTAAATGAGTTACGCTTTAAGTGAACTGAAAGTCCGACAGGCTCCTAGTATGCTGTAAAATTTTCCATCAAACTAACGCAGCGCCACTAATTGCATAAAGGATCATCAATAATTTTAATCAATTTTAAATTTTATGAGGGGATAGACTGTGGAAATATACTTAGCAAGACAGCCAATTTTCGATAAAAATAAAGAAATATATGGATATGAATTGCTTTTTCGTGATGGATTGATAAATATATTCCCTAAAATAAATGGTGATGTGGCTACTTCAAAAATTTTATCAAACACTTTTTTTTCAATCGGGCTTGATCAGATTGTTGGTGACAAAAAAGCCTTTATAAACTTTACGAAAGAGCTTCTTATTAATAAAATTCCAACCATTTTCCCCAAAGCAAATATTGTGGTTGAAGTTCTTGAGGATGTGGAGCCTGACGATGATGTTATAGAGTCTTGTCGTTTTATGTCTAAGCAGGGTTATGAGATAGCTTTGGACGATTTTTTTTATGAAGAGAAACTTATCCCGTTAATCTCAATTGCAAATATTATAAAGTTCGATTTTAGACTCACTCCTCCAGACCACATTAGAAATGTTTTAAGGAAATTATCCGCTTATAAGTTGACTTTTTTAGCTGAAAAGATCGAAACATATGAAGAATTTAATGAGGCTTTAAAGATGGGATTCAGTTATTTCCAAGGATATTTTTTTAGCAAGCCTGAAATTTTGAAAGGAAAAGATATACCTTCTTATAAAATTAATTACTTGCAAATTCTTTCTGAAATTAATAAGGAAAATTTTAAGTTTAGCGAGTTGGAAAATATTATTAACAGAGATATTTCGATCTCATATAAGTTATTGAAATATTTAAATTCAGCCTTTTTGGGAAGACCTAATAAGATTTCCTCGATAAAAGATGCTCTTATCTTATTAGGAGAAAGCGGGATCAAACAATTTATATCAGTTATAGCTACAGCAGGCCTTGCCTCCGATAAACCTGACGAACTTATCCGCTCTTCAATAATAAGGGCAAAGTTGTGTGAATTATTAGGAAGTTTATCAAAAACATACATTGATAAATCGGAGCTTTTTATTGTTGGACTTTTCTCGCAACTTGACGCCATGCTTGATAACAAAATGGAAACCCTGCTCGTTGAGCTTCCTTTGTCCGATAAGGTAAAAAAAGCTTTAATCTCCAGAGAAGGAGAAATGGGCGATTATTTAAATTTTTCTTCATGTTACGAAAAAGGAAATTGGAATAGCTGCTCAATCCTTACTTCAAATTTGGAAATAGATGAAAAACAGATACCTAAATTTTATATAGAAGCTGTAAATTGGGCTGAGGCTTATACGAAATTATGATATGGTAGTCCGAACATGAACTCTATCATTTCATTCTACTTGTGGCGGACGCCTCACCCGACATGATTGGCTCGTCCTAAAGATTCTTGTCTATAGCCTGGGCATAGGGATGCTTGACCAAAAAGATAGAAATCAAATTCTGAAGATTATAAGATTCCAGGCTTGGTGTCCTTATTACCCAGGGTCGGCGAATCGCCGCCTTGAGTCTATGGTTCCAATCCGCACATCACTATTAACTCATTGATATTAGACCAGCAACCAGTAACCTACAACTCAAAGACGGATCATTGACATGACCGGATTATTCGCCTACAACCTGGCTCTGCTCGGTTTCTTCACGGGGGCATTGCCCTATTATTTGGTCCGAGATTACCGGACGGGCCGATATCGGGAAGCCCTTCCAGAGAAATTGGGTTTGAGAATGAATCCGAGTGTGACCCGGCTTAAGGGGGCTCGCCCGGTCTGGTTTCACGCCTTATCGGTGGGCGAGGTCATCTCGGCCAAACCATTGATCAGGGCCTTCCGACAGAGGTATCCCGAGGAACTTATCGTATTTTCCACCAACACGCAGAGCGGCCAAGAAATAGCCCGCCAGATCCTGGCCGAATGGGTGGACGGATTTTTTTTCGCCCCGCTCGACCTGCCTCATGCCGTCAACCGGGTTGTGCGACGGCTTCGACCCAAACTCTACGTGTTAATCGAAACAGATATTTGGCCGAATATATTGCACTATCTTCACCGCGACCGGATTCCCGCCGTATTAATGAATGCCCGCATGTCACCCAGATCGTTTAACGGCTATTGCCGGGCCAAGTCTTTTATCGGCCCTGTTCTTCGATTGTACGACCAGATTCTGGTCCAGGCCGAGGTGGAACGAAACCGCTTTGTCGTCCTGGGCGCGGATCGCAGCCGGGTGCTGGTAACCGGTAACCTCAAGTTTGACCAGGATGCTCCATATCTGACGGCCCCGGAGCAGAGCGGTCTCCGGCTGGAATTGGGCATCAAAGAAGGACGCCGAATCGTCTTGGCCTCCAGCACTCATGAGCCGGAGGAAGAAATCATCCTGTCTATATTTGGACGGCTTGGCCGCAAACACCCCGGCTTGACTTTAGTCATCGCACCCCGCGAAAAAGAGTGCTTCGAGAACACATATCGTCTGGCCAAGAAAAAGGGGTTCGTCACGGCCAGACGGACCGACCCTGGAACCGGAGATGACGAACCACAGGTGGTGGTTTTAGACACCATTGGCGAACTGGCCAGAGTTAGTGCCTTGGCTGAAATGATTTTTGTCGGGGGGAGCATCGCTGACCATGGGGGGCACAATCTACTGGAAGGCGCGGCCCAAGGCCGGCCCGTTTTGTTCGGTCCCATTATGTACAACTTTAAGGACATGGCAGCCAGTATGGTTCAAGTGGGAGCCGGTATCCAGGTGCATAATCCCGAGGAGCTGGCCTCGGAGCTGGACCGGTTGTTGACGGATCCCGAGACGGCCATCCGGATGGGACAGCAGGGACGGAGCTTCTTCTTTGAAAACAAGGGAGCATTGGAAAGAAACCTGGAGGTACTGGGAAAATTTTTGGCAACCGGCTAAACGACCTGTTCAATCGGGTGATCTCGGAAGAAGACGCCGGACTAACGGGGCATATTCTAAGGGTGTTGCTGACCCCGATGGCCGGGTTGTACCTGGCCGTGGTCCGGATACGCGTCTGGGCCTATAGTTGTGGGCTTTTCCCGACGGCGCGGCTTAAAGTTCCAGTCGTGAGCGTGGGCAACCTGCAAGTGGGTGGTACCGGGAAAACCCCACTGGTCATCACTCTGGCCAGGCAACTTCAGAAGCGGGGGCTCCGGGTGGCCGTGCTCAGCCGAGGCTATGGTGGTGGATCTAAGTCCCCAGTCACCCTGGTCTCCGATGGTGTGAATATTCTGGGCGATGCCGCGGCGGTGGGGGATGAACCGGTCATGTTGGCTGCGGCGTTGCCCGGGATTCCGATCATCGTCGGGGCCGACCGCTCTCTAACCGGAGCCTGGGCGATAGATCGTTTTCATCCGGACCTGCTGTTGCTTGATGACGGCTTCCAGCATCTCCACCTCCATCGGGACGTGAATATCCTGTTGTTGGACGCCCGACGACCTTTTGGCCGGGGCCGAGTCCTGCCCCTGGGTATCTTGCGGGAACCGCCGCGGGCGTCCCGGCGGGCGGATGTGGTGGTCCTAACCCGAGCCAACCGGGCAAGTTCGGGTGACCATTCCGGACTCATGGCTTCTTTTGCCGTTCACTTAAGGGGTAAACCTGTTTTCAAGGCCAACCACCTGCCCATCGGCTTGCAAGATCTGGCCACCGGGGAACGGATCGGTTCCTTCCAGATGGCCGGTCGGCGAATGGCGGCTTTTGCGGGTTTGGCGGATAATGACAGTTTTTTTGAAACTCTGCGAGAGATGGGGGCCGAGGTAGTCAGAGAATTCTCTTTTCCCGATCACTATCGTCTTACTGCGACTGATGAATTTAACATTCGGACGGCCATGGACGCCGGTCGTCTCGACACGGCAGTGACTACCGCTAAGGACGCTGTCAAATTATCAACAGATTTCCTAAAGCCACACCGGGTCTGGATCTTGGATGTGGAGTCGGTATTAGATGATGAGCAAGGAATTACCTCTCTGGTACTCAGCCGGACAAAGGAATGACCTGGTCGGCCTACCGCTGTGGCAGCAGTTGGCCTATGCCGGGATTCTGCTTTTGTCCAGGATGGTCGCTCTAATCCCCTGGCCATGGTATGGCGGGATGGGCCGGGCCTTGGGATCATTGGCCTGGCGTATGGATAAAAAGCATCGGAAAATCACCTTAGACAACATTACCGCCTCTTTTAGCGAGCTTTCGCCCGGAGCGGCGCGAGAGTTGGGCCGGCGGTGTTTTCAGAATATGAGCCGGGTGTTTTTTGAGGTTTTGGCGTTGCCCTGGATGACAAAGAGTGAACTTATGGCCAGGATTGACTTTCAAGATCCGGAGAATGTAACCCGAGCCTTGGCTCTGGGCAAGGGCGGATTTGTCCTGACGGCTCACTTCGGGGACTGGGAGGTCTTGTCTTTGGCTTTGGCCGCGTCCGGCTGGCCGGGAGAAGTGATTGTCCGGCCGTTGGATTTTAAGCCGTTAGATAGATTTATCGACCAGTTAAGAACAATGAACGGTCACGTTACGCTCAACAAAAATCGGTCGGCTCGCGGTATTCTGGCTGCACTGCATCGGAAGAGATTGATCGGGGTGTTATTGGATCAGAATGTCACCTGGCAAGAAGGAGTTTTTGTGGATTACTTCGGACGCCGGGCTTGCACCAATAAGGGATTGGCTCTGCTGGCTTTAAAGACCGGGTCGCCGGTCATCCCGATCTTTATTGTCCGGCAAGGTGATAATCGTTTCAGGATGATTTGTCATCCCGCCGTGGAATTGATCAGAACCGGGGACAATACCAAGGATATTGAAGAGAATACGGCCTTGTTCACCAAGATTATCGAAAACATGGTCAGACAATATCCGGATCACTGGTTCTGGATGCATCAACGGTGGAAATCCAAACCCTATGAACCCTGGCCCAAAAGGTGAGGAGATAAGGCGTGGCGGTAGAGTTCCTCAGCCTGGTAAGAACTCCGGACGTACGGGCCGGCCGCGACTGCTTTAAAACCCAATCGCCGGGCTTCTGTTTCGTAGTCTCGAAATTCTTCCGGGGGAATAAACCTGACCACCGGATGATGGTCTTTACTGGGCTGGAGATATTGGCCGATGGTCAAGATGTCGCAAGCCGCTTCTCGGAGGTGACCGAACAATTCCAAAATCTCCGGAAAAGTTTCGCCCAAACCGACCATTATTCCTGATTTGGTGATTTGTTGCGGAGCCTTTTGTTTGGTTTGATGGAGCAGCTCCAGGGACCGGTTATAATCTGCACCGGGCCTGACCTGCCCATATAATCGAGGGATAGTCTCCAAGTTATGATTCAATACCGCCGGACCGGCCTCGATGACTACCTCCAGGGCTGCCCCATTTCCCTGAAAATCGGGGACTAGCGCTTCCACCTTGATGCCCGGGTCGAGATCACGAACTGCCTTGATAACTGAGGCAAAATGAGCCGCCCCGCCATCGGGCAAATCGTCTCGAGTGACTGAGGTGATCACCGCAAAGGAGAGATTCATTTCCTTGATGGCTGCGGCGACCAGGCTGGGTTCAGCGGGGTTGAGGGGGTGGGGCAGGGCCGCGGTCACGGCACAGAAGGTACAGGCCCGGGAGCAGTGAGGTCCCATAATCAGAAACGTGGCTGCAGCCCGGGCATAACACTCAACCCGGTTAGGGCACCGGGCCTCCTGACATACGGTGTGCAACCCGGTTTTTTGTAAGATGCCGTTTATTTTGTTCACCCCCGGCCCGGTAGGAATGTTTTTCCGGAGCCACGGCGGCTTTCTCAGGTGATCCCATATCATCATTTCCTGTCAGCTCCAACCCACGGGAAGGCATAATGCATCGGGCGCAGAGGTTTTCTTATCCCTCTCGGGAGTGGTCGCTTTATTCCCATTTTTCCGTATACGGATGAGGCCGGGCTTATCAGCACTCCGGTCCGGCGTCAACGGCGTGGCTTTCAAGGAGGTTCAAATCCTCCGGTGCAACCTGGGTGAATCGGAGCCCCGTGGTGTAAGTTCCCTCAGGCGAGGGACTGGAATGAACCACCAGGGCGTCGGCCCGCACGATTCTTTCCTTCACCCCTATTTCTAAAACAACCTCTGTGCCCTCGGGGATGTGACCATAGACCTCGATACTGGCTCCGCCACGGGATATATCCAGGGTTCGGCCAACGGTGACAGGTTGTAACGGGACTCCGTCTTTGTGCGGGGTTAGGGATATAAGGTTTAAACAGCTAAACCTTAGGTGGCGGCGTCGGTCATTATTGTTTTGCTGAGAGGTATCCATCGGTAATCCTTGCTCAGGAATATTTGTTCCCGGTAGCGGGCGCCCAGGTCCGACCTGTGACGGTAAGTTGCGTAGCGCCTTTTTATAGTGTGCTTTTTTGAACCCGTCAAGACAATTGTAACTGAGGTATAGGGAACTGGCCACCAATCTGGAGAAGGGGAAACGGTCAGGTTTAGTTATCGGCATCAAGGGAACGCCGCTGGTGTGGCCGGACTGATTTGTTCAATGTCTTATGCAGAATTTTAATGATCCAAATTAAGAGACGCGCCCGCGGCACGTCTCAATAAAGTCACAAAATAATGTCATCAAGGGGATTGGGCACGGTTGATTAATTGTTGTGTTGTGGCCCCGGTGGAGTTTTGGTTAAGAAGAATGGGCACTTCCGGCAGGTAAAAGACAGCCACTTTTTTTGCTCGCCCAGGGTCAGGCAATGGTCGTAATGGGGACAGTCCAAAAAGCGGCTCTTATCCACCTGGTGGAACTGCAACGGTTCCTTTAGAGCTCTGGGTGTTGGTTTCAATCTTTTTGGCATAATTGACCTCTTTTGATTAAGGGAATCGGCGTAGTTAATGGAGTGTGCTCCTTATGAGGCGGCCAAAATCCCCGTCTCGACCACTTGATGGAGGGCAATGATTAGGTTCGGAGAAAAACAACACACCCCAGCTTCTCTGCTTTTCAACGGTTAACTGGCTTAACCTACGGCCTTATAAAGAATAGTTAAAGAATGGCCTTAGTTTAATTCATAATAACTGCTTACATTTTAATCATTCTTGGCTGATTTGTCAAATTTTAACTTTCGATGACGGAATCATTGGAACAACTAATGGGTATAATTGAAAATAATTAAGGGAGAGGGACGGTCGGACAAGAGGAACCGGAGAGAACGTTGAAATTTCATGTAATGGTCGGGATGATCCGGAAGTGCTTATGACCTTGGCGGACCCTGGCCGGTATAGACTTTGGATAAATGTTCTTGCCCATCTTCAATCTTTATGATAGCGTAATGCTGATAGATTTAGATAGCCAAATGAGCCGAATAACGGCATCGCCGATTATCCCTGTCTTTGATTCTCTCTCCGGACGGAGTTAGTCGTTTGATCGGGACTGTTTATGGCCGGCCTGACAGATCCGCCCCGATTTCTTGGCGGAGAATGAACTTGATCTGAGAAAAGAAAAAGGATACGTTTAAAAAGGATAAGTTATTGGATCACTCTGATGACCTTGATCAAGTATGACTATGACGTTATTGTGGTGGGGCTGGGCCCCGCCGGGTCTGTGGCTTCCGGGGTGTTAAGCCGCAAAGGATACACCGTCTTGGGACTGGAGAAGAAGAGCCATCCCAGGCACAAAACTTGTGGCGGCTGTCTTTCTGCCCGAATCGTTCCCTGGTTGGAGTTTGACCTGAGCCAGGTCGCCGAAAACGTCATATATGGAAGCAAGATATATTTTCGTGACAGATGCGGTGTCGAAAGGCGTTCTTCCACTCCTATCGCCTACACTGTAAAACGAGAAAATTTCGACCTGAAACTCATCGACCAGACCAGACTCCACGGGACGGTGGTTCAGGAGAACGAACAGGTTACCGGGATCAACCAAGAGGCCGACAAGGTCCGCGTTCACACCACTAAAGGTCAGTATACGGCCCGATATGTGATTGGAGCTGACGGGGCTACCGGGGCAGTGGCCCGGTCCATCGGGATAAGGCCGGCCCGGCGTCTTTATCGGGCTATTGAAAATGAATTTGTCCTACCTCAAGAACAGACAGCGGTTTGGCGGGATACGGTAGTAATTCATTTGGGGCTGGCCGAGCGAGGATACGGGTGGGTTTTTCCCAGAGGAGCCATGCTGACCACCGGGCTGGCCGCTTTGGGTCGCTCAGAAGTAAAGTTGAAGAGCAATTTGCTGTACCTTAACCAGACCCACCAGTTCGGGAACGGGCAGTTCCATGGTCACCTGTACGGAGATGTCATTCCATGCTTTGATGGGCGCAGGAAACGACTGTCCTCTGGTCGAGTGTTGCTCGCCGGTGATGCCGCCGGTCTGGTGGAGCCATTTATCGGCGAGGGCATTTATTACGCGGTCAGGAGCGGTCATCTGGCGGCGTCGGTGACTGCCGGCGCATTACAGAATGGTTCCAACCAACTAACCAGGTATGATGACCTTATCCGCCGGGAGTTGTTTAATGAGTTTAGATGGGCACTGTACACTGCCCGGGTCGCCTACTTCAACCAGCAGAAAACATTTGATTTGATCGTCGCCCACCCGGGCGTTGTTAATATATTTTACCAAATTCTACAAGGTATTGGGAAATACGATCAACTAGCCGGGTTGGGCTGGCATCATCTCCTAAAAAAATGGATATGATTAGTTTTTTATTAGATATCATCTACCTACTAAAGACCATGCTACTGGGGAGAAATAACCTGTGTCAAACAAAAAGTATCTGCTGGTTATGGTCTGTCTGATCACCAGCATCTTGGCGGCATACAGCGTATTTTTTTCCACTAAGGCCCTGAGCAGCCTTTACCAGCTTAACAAGGAAAAAATGTTGACACTTGAAGGCATTGAACATATCAAAATGCAAAATGAAAAGCTCTGCCGCCAGATCTACCGGATCAAAACCGATCGAAAGTATCTAGAGGAAATTGCCAGACAAGACTTGGGCCTCATTCGTGAAAACGAAATCGTCTTTCAGTTCGACAACAAAGAATCACAAGTTCAAAAAGCCGAACCTACTCCCCCAGCCAACCGCTCCGGCGGACCGGTCCAAAAAATAATTCGTGATAATAGATAGGCCGGGGGCAGGTTATTGTTACTTTGGTGCCTGCCGCGCCCATCAGTTCTCAAACACCTCATTGGTGCTACTATGGATGAAACAGAAAAGCTAAGAGATGACCCGGCGATGCTGATGGAGGAATCCGTTTATCGTCGGATGTTGGAAAAGGATCCGACGTCCAGGGTCTTTTCAGAGTTGGCTAATCTGTTTTGGACGCAGGACAGATTTGATGAGGTGATTTCGGTATTGGAACGGGGGGTGGAACTTTACCCGGACGATCTGGCTGCGCGGCGACTTCTATCTAAAGCCTATCTTAAGACGGGCCGGATGCTTGAGGCGATGGCCGAATTAGAAAAGGTGGCGGTGCGATTGGACAATCTGGCCTCAATTTATCTAGATCTGGGCCAAATTTATTATCACCAAAGGGATATGGGCAAAGCCATGGCGGCGGCCAGGATATTTTCCAGCCACCACCCCGAAAATGACTTGGGTCAAGAACTACTGGCTCGCCTCACCCCGGATTTGGCCACCGAAAGTCCGGAGCCGGCCGTGCCCCATCAACAAGCAGCGACGCAGACCGGCGAAGCGGAAGAAACAGAGGTGTCTCCACCTGTCCCGGCTCCGTTCCTCACCAAGACGCTGGCCGAACTCTTCCGACAACAAGGCCACCATGAAAAGGCCGCAGAAATTTACCAGAAACTCTCTCTTCTTCCCCCGGACGAACCACAACGAATTCGGGCCGCGGGAGAACCATCACCCGGACCAACCGATTTGAGGCATTTGCAGAAGAAAAAAGCAATTAACATCATGGAAAAGTGGCTGGGGAAGATACGACACAGCTCATCGACACAGGAGGTTTCAGTTTAATGTATCAGACTTCTGAGTTTAGAAAAGGACTTAAAATTGAGGTAGATGGTAAGCCATACGTGATTGTTGACTTTCTCCACGTCAAGCCCGGCAAGGGGGGCGCCTTTATCCGCACCAAACTCAAGAACTTGCTCACCGGGCAGGTCATTGAACCCACCTTTCGGTCTGGAGAAAAAGTCGGCAAGCCGGACGTGGAAGAAAAAGAGATGCAGTACTTGTATAAGGAAGGAGACCACTACTGCTTCATGGATAACTCCACCTATGAGCAGGTGGAGATTCCTGAGTCAGCCGTGGGGGATGCCAAAGGTTTTATGCTGGAAAATGTCGACGTTCAGGTGCTCTGTTACAACCAGCAACCAGTGGGAGTGGTGCTACCTTTCTTCGTGGAATTGGCCGTGGCCGAAACCGAGCCCGGGGTCAAAGGAGATACGGCCAGTGGTGGATCAAAACCGGCCAAACTGGAGACCGGCGCCGTTATCCAGGTACCGCTTTTCATCAATGAAGGTGACCGACTCAAGGTAGATACTCGGACCGGAGACTACATAGAACGGGCAAAGTAATCGGGAAATCGAGTTGCGGGTTGCGTGTTGCGTTGAGCGTTTATTGTTATGCGTAATATAGTGCATCTGCGCCTCTTCAGGTTATTCACGAATAATGTACCCTGACGTTCGGCTGAGTCCGGGGCATCATCATAACTATCATAATTTTTGTAACCCGTAACCCAATGTCATTAAGTTAAGCCGGAGGCAAACATACAGCAAGATTTCTCGCTTCGCTCGAAATGACAAGGGGGACGAACGCAGCAGGTACCATCCTGAATGTACGGCGCCTCTGTCATTTCGAGCGAAGCGAGAAATCTTAACGTGCCTTGTCTTCCGGACAATAGTGAGGTGACCCTTAAGTTAATGACATTGACCCGTAACCCTATAACCGGTCGTCTGGCGCCTCGCCCATGACGCGACGGACCAATTCCGGGGTGATGTACCATTGCAGCCGGCCACCCAAGGTGCCGAAGGTGGTTACTTGTATTTTGGCTAAGGTACCGTTATCGGTAAATAAACCTAACTCGGCCCGGTCGGTGAGCAGATGGGCCGCGATCCTGGCCAGTGAAGGCAAATGGCCGGCCACCAGCACCGCCGGATGACCGACGAACCGGCCCAAATACGCCACAGCTTCTTTCTCCTCGGCCATGGGCTTGAGTAACTCCGTGGCAGTTATCTCGCCTTCCGGGAAGCCGGTTTCTTGGGCGCAGATAATGGCCGATTCCTCCGCCCTCTTCTTAGGGCTAGTCAGAATGGCGTCAAGCTTCACTCCGACTTTGGTTAACATCCGGGCACAAATCCGGATTTGGTCACGACCGGCTGAACTCAAAGGTTCTTCCGGGTCAATTCCTTTTGACAATGCCTGACCGTGACGGATCAAATATAGGTCCATCTGAATTAACCTCCTGGCAAAGTGTGAAGCAGATTGGAAAATCAGCGTATTGTTGATTTTGAATCGACCGCCGCGGCATCCTCGGCCCATCCCGGCCGGTCGGCTACGGCTAATAATCGTCGATCTGATCGTCATAAGATTGATCAGTTGGTCTTCGTCTATCCTGATGATTATAGTAACATTCTAAGATACTTCGATCTTTCCGCCGGCGGGCTGTGCATCAGGGCAAAGCGAGCCTTTAATCCCAATGACAGCCTACAACTGGACCTCAATCTGAAAATGTTGACCAAGGGACTGGTGTGGGAGGAGAACTGCATTGCCTCGGCTAAGGTCGTGTATTCAGTATATCAGAAAGAATACGATGCCTACCTGACAGGATTCAGATTCGTCGATCTTGAATCCCAAGTTGTACAAGCCATTGAAACAGCCTGTTCCTACCTGGAAGCTCAGAATCGGTCACCCCAAGACACTGGAGCCGCGATTGAAGAGTTGGGCGCGTACCTGGAAAGACTGATGGAAAAGCCTCCATTACCTTGACCGGGGCTGGGCCTCCCGGCCAGCCGGCAATCCGGCGTAGAAGGCGGCCCAATTGCCGCCCATGATTCGGCTAATGGAATCGGCGTCGTAGCCATGCCGGTCAAACACTTCCTCCAAACTACGGAGGCCGGCCATATCCGGCAACCCCAAGGTTTCTAACTCGAATCCATAGAAGTCCGACCCCAACCCCACTCCTTGCGGTCCATATCCTTGGACCAGCCAATCTATTTGCCGGAAGACATCTTCGACGTTGACCCGGCCGTCAAGAGCCAGCATTTCCGGATTGACCGTTACCCCCACCACTCCCTGCCGGTCGAAAATGGCCTTCAGATGTTCCCGGTCCAGGTTTCGGCTCCGAGGGCAGAAATGACGGAACCCGGTGTGGGAGGAGATCAGCGGGCCGTCATAAATGTCCAATAAATCATAAAAACACGGGTCGGCCAGGTGGGCGATGTCAATCCCGAATCCGTTTTTGTCCAGGGCCTTGACCAGGTCCTTTCCGGCCGCGGTCAAACCTTCCGGAGAGTGGACTCCATTGCCCTGGCCGATGCGGTTGACACCGGCATGGGTTAACCCGACCATCCGGGCTCCCCTATCTTTGAGTTCGTCCAGACTTACGGCCCCGTCAACTAAGGCGTCGGCGTTTTCCAGCAGCTCAATCACCCCTGTCCCTGTCGCCGCATCCAGACAGGCGGCCAGATCAGCGGCGGTCCCGATATGTTGCAGTCCGGTCAGGAATTCATCGGCGTACCGGAACAGCCCCCTGAGATGATTGGCCGCGGTCTCCGGTCCATTATATTCATCCGGGCAATAGAGGGCCGAGACGATCACCTTAACTCCGGCCTGGTTCATGTCGGAGAGGGTCACCGGACCTGATGCGACCTGGTGGAACGGAACCTGGGGGTGATGCCGCATCAACCCATAAACCAGATCCACATGCCCGTCGAAAATTGGTCTGCGCAATCAAACCTCCCTACCTATCTCATCGTTTTGATATAACAACTGCGAATCAGCTCAAAATGATTGGCATGGTTCCGGAGCCTCCACCAGACCTCACCCCGGTACCGGACATCCCACCCCGGATTAAGGCTATCCGGCCGCCGGCCACAGAGCAGGGCCATGACATTGTCCCGTCCTTTACCGGTAAAAGGACCGGTTAAGACGCCGCCCAGCCAGTTTTCTTCGGCCGCCACCTCGGTAGACCAGGAGTATGGATCAGATAGAAGCAACTGGGCCCCGGCATTCCGGGATATCCGGTTCAACTCTTGCAGATGAACCAGGGGGCGGGGTACCTTATCCAGCAGGTTGAGAGATGACACGGCAGAAAACAACCCGGATTTGAAGGGTAAGGCGAGTGCGTCGGCGACAATGAATTCAACCCGGTCCGTGTCCCAGCTAGAAGGCAAGGTGATGTTCTGGTGCGACTTCAACCGACCTTCATCAACCAGACTGAAGTCGATCCTCCCCTGGGTCATCAACCGGCGGGCGGCGGTAACAAATTGGATGGAGTTGTCCAACCCGATGGCAAAGTCGAATTTTCGGCTCAACTCAAAGGTGAATCGCCCCACTGCGCAACCCAGGTCCAGGGCCGGACCCGGAGTTGGGTCCAGTAAATCGCTCCAGGCCGTGTACGCTGACGAGGCATCCGGATCGTGAAATATATCCGCGTAATGCCCCCAGAGGTAGGCGGACAGAGATATCAGGTCTTCATATTTTGATGGCCTCACCTGGTCTGAATAGAGACAACGGGGCAAGATACAGGCCAGACCGTCTTGGATAGGGTAGGCCGCACCACACTGGGTGCAATGTAAAGTCCCTGTGATGATTTCCCGGCTATTCTGGCTTTCTATGCGGCAGGACAGGCCGTTTTCCATTGGCAGGCATGAGGGGCAAATGATCCAGTCGAGGAGTTTGGTTTTCATAGGTGCTCGTTACCGGTTGCTGGTTACTCGTTGTTTGACATGGTTCCGAATAGTTGCACCAAAAGGATGCGGCCTTAGACGTTTTTCATGAAATGGGTTTGCTGGATTCGGCTTAATCGCGAGCGGCCAATAGCCATCCACGTGTATCCAGCAACATGCAACATGCAACAAAAAATGGGAGACCTTGAAGATCTCCCATTCATGAGTGTGAAAGTCTATTCATGATTTATTCCGGGCCATGGCATGCGGGCGCATGGCAAGCCGGCGCGTGACAAGCCGGTGCATGACAAGCTGGGGCATGACAAGCCGGAGCATGGCAGCTAGCCGCGTGGGACTCTTTCTTTTCGACGTTAGAGATCTTCAGCACCTGATTCACCTCCTTTATTAATATATATGAAACTACTCGGACGTAAGCAGTTTCATCTGACCCAAGGTTTGAATTGCCGCCACAACCTCGGACAAGAACAGGGTTGGGCTTAGGCCGTCGCCGTATTCGGGGTAGAGAGCCTGGGCGACATCCTCCAGAGTCTGCTTTCCGTCACAGCGCTTCAAGAGTTCACGGCCGAATGGGTTAATTTCGGAGACGTCTAATTGCATTTTTTCTTGTTTGAATATTAGGTGAGTCGGCTCCGGCGGATAATCCGCCTTGACCAGGCCCAGTTTCAGGTCGGTGATGATCTGGGGCAGTGGATATTCAAATTCGGCCAAGATCACCATCGGGCTTTTGACGGGACAAAAGCCTCCGACCTGGTGAATATCCAGGTTAAACTGACTGGAGGACAGGTCATATCGACCCACCTCAAGACTCAAGGTTTCGTATCTTACCATTTCCGGCAGGAATTTGAAAGTCAAATCGCGTTGAGCTAATCCACATTCAATGGTAAACAAGCTAAAATACTTATAACAATCCTCCGGCGTCAGGGTCGGCGTATCTCGTTTAAGCCTACTGGCCAGCCAATTCAACCAGTCCAGGAAGGCCACCGCGACAGACCACTTCATCTCCCGGCAAAGAAGAAGAAAAGACTTGGGGTAATATCTGATCATAATAGGGAAATAGCCTGCGACCAGGTTTAATTCGCGGAGTTCCAGACCGGGGCAGGGGAGATTATAAAAACTACTAAAAATAAGCGGATAGGCATCAATCAGGTGGTCGTCCTGAGCCAGCCGGCGGTCCTCATGAAATTCCAGGCCCAAAGAGAAATAGGTGTCGGTTACTCTGATTAAACGGTCTTGATACCGCTCGTATAGCTCGGTTCCGGGCAGCACGGTGGGCAACTGCAGTAAGGGATTATTGTTGCCGACTATCCCGGCCATCAAGGCCAGTTCCAGCGTCGCGTCGATATCTTGGATGTCTTCTTCCGGAAAGCCGATAACAAAACTTAAGGTCGGGATGATTCCATGCGCCGCGGTGTCCTTGACCCTCTCAAACAATATACTATGATCAATGTGTTTTCGGATAAACGCCAAAGTTTTCTTAGATCCGGAATCGATCCCGTAGCACAACGACTCGCAACCGGCCCGATGCATCAAATCAAGCAGATCGGAATCGACACTATCCAGCCGGGAGATACAATACCAAGGCCGATGGTTAAGGCCCTGGTCAATCACTTGCCGGCAGAATAGTTCCACGAATCCCCGGTTGGCCGTGAACTGGTCAAAGGCCAGGAGAAAACATTCGGCCCCGAAATTACCGCTCAGGTTGTGCATCTCTGCGACCAATCGGGCCACGGAAAAGGTCCGGCTCCGCCGCCGCCAGAGGATGGATTCCGAGCAATAGATGCACTGGTGAGGACAGCCGCGGCCCGCCTCCAGGATGGCGATGCTGCGGGGTATATGACAGGCGGCCCGGTACTCCCCCAGGGATGGGGCAAAGCTGTAGTCCGGCAAGGGCAGATGGTCCAGGTCAGGGATGAGTTCCCGATCAGCGCCCCGGATGATGTGATTATTTTGCCGGAAGGTCACGCCCAGGATACCCTCCGCCGGCCCGATCTGGTTTATTTGGTTGCCCATGTCGTAATAGGCGACTAACTCCCTAAAAGTAATTTCACCCTCGCCCCGGACAACGGCATCGATCCAGGGAAAGGATTCCAAGGTCATCACGTCGACAAAGCCGGCGTTGTGACCTCCGATCACAATCTTGATGTCCGGTCTGACCTGTTTGACCCGTTTGGCGATTTGAATCACGGCCGGATAAGTGGTGCATTGGGCCGAGAACCCGACCAGGTCGGGCCGCCCGGCCAGAATTATCTCGGCACAATGGTCATAGATTCGGTCATCCCGCCGGAGCACTCCCTGTCGGATGGCCAGGACAAAATCATGGATGACCACCTGGTGGGGTGTATCCTTCAGGGAGGTGGCCAGACTGATCAACCCCAGCGGCGGCAGATTGTACATCGATTCCAGATAGAATGGCGGAAACACTAAGGTAATATTCATCGATTACTCTGACAAGATTGGCTATATATGCCTGTTTTTTTCGACTTAGGGCGCATGGGCCGCTTCTCTCAACACTAGATCGGAGGGTCTGGATGACCAATTTGGAAGTCCGTTATTATCGTGACTTTTGAAAAAGGTTGCATAGGGTAGAGTCAACACATGGTTTCATTCAATCCGATGCTCTGCCCTGTTACCCCTATTAATTAATCCTGTTGCGCCAGTATCCCGGTTTACGGCGCAAGTGCATTAGGGCGAAAACCTTGATGGTGGTCCCGTCGTACGAATAGACGATGGCAAAAGGAAAACGGTGCAGTAAGAACCGCCGCGTTCCGGGTACATAAGCTGTCCAGCTATTGGGGAATTCCCGAATGTATTCAATCGCTCGGTCGACCTCTTCAATGAATTGGTCACTCAGTCCCTTCGATTGGTCCTCATACCACTGCTTCGCCCCTTCTATTTCCTGATAGACTCATGGATGAATCGCAATTTGCTTCAATTCATTCGCCCCTCAAACGTTTTTTGACATCCTCCCATGATAAGAAATCGGCCTCACCTCGCTCAGCCTCAGCCATTCTTGCTTGGATTTCTTGCTGCCAGGCCGATTCAACATCCGGATCAATCTTGGCACCCAGGCTCTCAATCAACTGCTCTGCGATAAAGGAGCGTTGATGTTGGGGCATATTCAACGTTTTTTCCAAAAGTGTCGTTACTTCTTTGTCCATTTCGTATCCCCCTATTGAGCCCGAATGGGGACCATATTGAGGCACGAGGAATCGTCCAAAGTTCTCGATTAAGGCCGATGGTTGACTCAATCAATACCGCGACGTTCAGCCCAGGTTCCAGACCACCAGCTTCGTCTCGGTCATTTCTTCGATGGCGTAGCGGGCGCCTTCCCGGCCCTGGCCGCTTTTTTTGATGCCGCCGTAGGGCATATGGTCGGCTCGAAACGTCGGGACGTCGTTGATCATGACTGCGCCCACCTGCAGAGTTTGAAAAGCCTTGAAGGCCGCGGCCAGGTCATTGGTGAAAATGCCGGCCTGAAGTCCGTATGGGGAGTCATTGACCAGGTTCAGGGCCTGGTCTAGCTGGTCGAAACCTATGATCGAGACAACAGGAGCAAATACCTCTTTACAGATGACGTTAGCGTCAGGGAGGGGCTCGTCTATTATCGTGGGATAAAACCGGGTGAATTCTCTTCGTCCGCCCATCAGAATCCTGCCGCCTCCGGCCACAGCTTGATTAACCCAGGATTCGGCCCGCTTAGCCTCAGCCTCGGAAATCATCGGACCCACGTCCGTCTCTTCTCGCATTTGATCACCAACGACCTGCTTCTCTGTGGCGGCCAGCAGTCCGGTGACAAATTCCTCTTTAATCGAGTTGTGCACATAGATATTTTGCACCGAGATGCAGACCTGACCGGAATTGTAAAAGGCGCCCATGACGCACCGGGGATAGACCCGGCTGAGATCCACTCCTTTATCGATAATCAAGGAGCAGTTGGCGCCCATCTCCAGGGTGACACGTTTTATCCCGGCAGAAGCGCGGATAATCTGACCCACTTCAGGACTTCCGGTGAAGGTGACCATGGCTAGCCGGTTATCTTTGACCAGGGCCTGTCCCACCTCGCCGCCCGACCCCGTAATGACGGAGACGCTCCCGGGTGGGGCGTCGGCGTCCATTAGTAATTGGCCCAGTCTGATGGCCGACAACGGGGTGGCGCTGGCCGGTTTAATGATAACTGCGTTTCCGGCCGCCAGGGCGGGGGCGACTTTGTGGGCCACCAGGTTCAATGGGAAGTTAAAGGGCGAAATGGCCAGAATCACCCCCAGCGGGTAGCGGTAAGTGAAGGCGAACCGGCCCTTACTCTGCGCCGCCACGTCCATCGGGATGACTTCCCCGTAGATGCGTTTGCTTTCCTCTGCAGCCAGTTTGAAGATACTGACGGCGCGGTTGACTTCGACCCTGGCATAGCGAATGGTTTTGCCCGACTCCTGGGCGATAAGTCCGGCCAGATCTTCCTTGTCCTGCTCGACCAACTCTGCGGTCCGGTCAAGTAGGGCGGCGCGTTTATATGCGGGCAGGCCGGCCATGATTTTGGCCCCGATCAAGGCGCCGGAAATGGCAGCCTCTATTTCTTCGGGTTCGGCCTCTTTCACCTCGTCGACAATCGACCAATCGTAGGGGTTGCGGATTGGAAGGGATTTCCCCCGGCCTTCCCGCCACTGGCCGTTTATGAGCAATCTGGTTTCCATTATTTCACCATTAGGAGTTGTGGGGTTCGGGATTCGAGTTGTAAGTTTATGGGGGATGCCCCGGTGGATTACCGGTAATGACGTTTTCAAAGGTGACTTCGTAGCTGCGGCTAGCAAATTGGAATTCTTCACTATTGCATAATTTATTCATTGTGTCAATTATAGTCGGCCAAAATTAAAATCTTGCCTTCGCCAATCTCACTGACTGGAGATACAGAAGAGATTCCATGCCGGGGCCATGTTTTTTAACTCTTGACACTGGTTAAACTGCAGCTTATTATAATCGCATATGATCTAAAACCACCGCCGTTGTCACACCGACCGAGAAACTCCAAGGGATATGATATGCAGCTCTAAGTTAGATCATTTTGCCCCACCTTTTTGATATATATAAACTCGTTTCGACACCCGGCCGTCTAATTCATTGGCGTTTTCTTCGTTGAGGGACTGGTTATGCCCACCAGGAAAAAGACTCCTCCGCCTGAACCAGCTTTGCCGGCAAAAGAAAAAATAGCGAACGAGGAGACGCCTCACGCCTCAATAACCCCAAACGCAGCGCCGGGATCCGACGCTACTTATGACTCCGGGAAGACCTCGACATGCCTGAAAGAAGTGTTGTCATCGCCATAATCGGCCGCCCCAATGTGGGCAAATCCACCCTGTTCAACCGCCTGGCTAAGACCAACAAAGCCATCATCGACAATACCCCCGGTGTGACCCGGGATCGTAATTATGCCGACATCAATCTATCGGAAGGATGCCTGACGCTGGTCGACACCGCCGGATTTGATTCCATCGGCCGAGACGATTTGATCTCGGCTACCCGAGGTCAGACCATGTCGGCGTTGGAAGAAGCTGACGGTGTCATTTTGATCATGAATGGTCAGGAAGGGCTGATCCCGGATGACCTGGCCCTGGTCGAGCTGCTCCGGACCTCAACCAAGCCGGTGTTCTACGCGGTGAATAAGATTGACGGCTGGGGACATGAGTCTAAGTTAGCCGATTTCTACGATCTTGGAGTGGACGAGCTCTATCCGATTTCCGCCGCCCATGGCTACGGCATCCCGGATTTCCTCGATGCCCTTAAACAAGCCTTCCCCATAACTCCCGGCGACGCGGTCAAGCAGCCGGAGTCCGTTCTCCGTTTGGCCATAGTGGGCCGGCCCAATGTAGGAAAATCTTCCTTGATCAACCGGCTGCTCGGCTTTGATCGGGTGGTTGTCTCGGAGATCCCGGGGACGACCAGAGATGCCGTGGATATCTCTTTGACTAGAGGTGATAAGAGCTATTTGCTCATTGACACGGCCGGCATCCGGCGCAAAGGCCGGGTCACCACTAAACTGGAAAAAATATCGATCATTAGGGCCCTAAAAGGCATTGACCAGTGCCATGTGGCCGTGCTTCTACTGGACGCGGCCGAGGGCATCACCGATCAAGACACCAAAGTCCTGAGCTATGCCCAAGACCGGGGCCGAGGTCTGGTGATAGCGATGAACAAATGGGATTTATTGGCCGGAGATGAGAGGCGGGCCAAAAATATCCTGGAGGATATAAGGTATGCGCTCAAGTTTCTGCCCCTGGCGCCTATTCTGACCGTCTCGGCTAAAACCGGGAAGAGTGTTTATCGTATCTTGACCGCGGCTGAAGACGTCTTTGCCCAATTCAACCGACGAGTAACTACCCATATGGTCAATGATTGCCTGCAAAAAGCGGTGGCAGCTCACTTGCCTCCCTATCAAGGCCGGAGCCGGATTAAATTTTATTACGGCACCCAGGTTAGTGTCTGCCCCCCCTCCTTTGTGATATTCGTCAACCACCCCGACGAGGTCCACTTCTCCTATCGCCGATACCTGGTCAACCGGTTCAAAGAAGAACTGGGGTTCCAATTGACACCGATCAATCTGATTTTGAAAGAAAAGGTGAGCAACCGTCATTGATTTTGGCCGAGATTATCCAGTTGTTCCATGGTGTTGGGAGTATCAGTCCTTGATTTCAGGGCCGGAATCCGGCATAATGATTTAGTTATAATCGGTATCAGCTAAAAATGGCCAAAGTCGAGTACACGGAATATGTCTATTTCAATGCCGCCCGACCATTGGCTATAACCGATAGCACCGGAAGATATGCCATGCAGTGGCCGCTGAAAGAGATTGTCCTGGAAGAGTTACGGGAAGAGGACCTCCTGGCCGTTGATCCTCGTTTGGTCGTTCTGGCGCCATTTACCGCTTCCAAGAAAATACCAAAGGAATATCTGGCCAAAAATGCCAATCACTGGGGCGAGTTAGCCAGAAAGTCTTGTTCCAATGAAATGTCGGTAGAACTTCTTGATATTTTGGCCTTGTTTTTCCTAAACAGATTTCGCGGGGTTTCCAGAACGGAGGTGGTCGATATGTTACATCTTGATTTAGCCAATACGGTGGCCGGACAAGAGCTTATCCAACTGGGGGCAGAAAAAGGTAAAATAGAAGACGCCCGAGATATGGTTATCGAGGCATTAGCCACCAGATTTGAGCTGGTCCCCCAAAATATTTCCGACAAGGTCAATCAGATCGAAACCAGGGAAACATTGAAGCAACTTTTGCGTATAGCCATTAAAGCTGAAAACCTGGAGACCTTTAAAGCCAAGTTGGACGCCTGGAATATGTCATGATCGATTAGACGGAGGATACATGTTCATTGATTCACACGCGCACCTGGACATGTCTGAATATGAGAAGGACAGGGCCGAGGTAATTGAACGGGCATTCACCCGCGGCATAGATCACATTGTTAATATTGGGATAGACGTGGCCAGTTCGCGAAAAGCGATTGCCCTGGCCCGGAGCTACAAAAAGAAGATCTCCGCCTCCATCGGGCTGCATCCGCACAGCGCCTCTGAATGGGGCCGGGAAGCGGCAGACGCCTTTAGGCAAATGGCCTTAGAACCCGAAGTGGTGGCCTATGGCGAGATTGGTCTGGATTTTTACCGGAACCATTCGCCCAAGGAAGACCAGTTGAAAGCCTTTGTTGAACAATTGGATCTGGCTGTGGAATTACAATTGCCGGTAGTCATTCACGACCGGGAGGCCCATCGGGAGACCTTGACTGCCCTTCGTGGTAGATTGGGCTCGCTTAAGGGTGGGGTCATTCATTGTTTTTCCGGCGATGCCAAGATGGCAGATTTGGTGGTGTCCAAGATGGATTTTTACATTTCCATTCCCGGGACGGTGACCTACGCCAAGGCGGTCACGGTGCAAGAGGTGGTCCGGAATTTGCCGGTGGAACGGCTGCTCCTGGAAACAGACGCGCCCTTTCTGGCCCCGGTCCCCTTTCGAGGAAAACGCAATGAACCGGCCTATGTCTTCCACACTGCCCGGATGGTCGCCGAACTTAAGGGTATGGACTTAAATACTCTCGGCGCCGTTACCAGTAAGAACGCCAGAAACCTTTTCGGCCTGGGCCGAAGCTAATATATGTGGTATAGGCATGGGATTAGTACAACTTCAATCCTTTATCCTGGCTTCAAACTCACCCCGCCGCCGTCGCCTGTTGGCTAATCTCGGCCTGACCTTTGAGGTTTATCCCAGCCAGTCTGAGAGCGGCCGCCACCCCTCAGAAGCCCCACAACGCTTCGCTGAACGACAGGCCCGGATAAAGGGCCGAGATATCGCCGCTCAGTTTCCCGAGACCTGGGCTTTGGCAGCCGATACCATTGTGGTCCTGGGCGACCAAATCATGGGAAAACCCCATCACCAGGCCGAAGCCGTCGATATGCTCCTGGCACTGAATGGCCGCAGTCACCAGGTCATCACAGCCTTTTGTCTCCGTCATCATGCTGTCGGCCGAGAAGTCTGCCGGGCCGTGACTTCGGAGGTGTTCTTTAAACTCATAACTCATGACACGATTTCAGCTTATGTGGCCACAGGCGAACCTCTAGATAAAGCTGGAGCCTACGGCCTCCAGGGACGAGGAGGGGCTTTGATCGACCGGGTTGAGGGATCATACGACAATGTGGTCGGCTTGCCGGTGGCGGAGGTGATCGCCGAAATGATCACCTGGGGTATTCTACGCTCCGGCTAGCCGGGGCTTACTTTCTGGGCGCCTTGGGGGGGCTGATGACGGCCTCGCCGTCCAGGACTAAGGTCCCGTCTTGATTAGTACAGGTGGTCTTCATGGTCACCTTGTTTTTTTCCGGTAACAGCCCCACTATCTCGGCCCGGGCGGTGATGGTGTCACCTATGCGCACGGGCGCCTTGAAATTGAGTTCCTGTTTAATATAGATGGTCCCAGGGCCAGGCAACTGGGTCCCCAGGATGGCCGAAATGAAGCCGGCCAGCAGCATCCCGTGAGCGATCCGGCCTTTGAAGAAGGTCTGTTGAGCGTAAGTTTCGTTGATGTGGGCCGGGTTAAAGTCTCCGGTCACTCCAGCAAAAAGATAGATATCGGTTTCCGACACGGTTTTGGTGAACTCGGCCGAGTCTCCGACCTGCATCTGGTCGATTGTTTTGCCGGTAAGCATGAGTTTCTTTCCAGTTGAGTGTTATAGTCGATGACTGGCCTCAAAACCAGGACCGGTGGCTCCACATATCTTCCTCCATGTCCTTGATGTCATCTTTAAGCATGGCATAGAGCGTGGCGTTTTGAATGGCCAGGCCGCCTTGATGGGCCAGGGCCGTGACGAACATGATCTCATCTTCGGTAAAATCTCGGGGGACACCGCTATAAAGCCTCAACACACCTATGACTTCATCCTTGGATTCGATAGGCACACATAGAATAGAGGCAATCCCTTCTTGTTCCTTTTCCGCACGATACTCCACCCCCGGATCGGTCATGGGATTCCTGACCACCACCGGAACGCCCTTAACCGCCTCGGCAATACTTTTTTCGGCCGAGATGGGGCCCTTTTTTAAGTAAGCCTCACTTAGGCCATAGCTGGCTACCAACTTCAGCCTTTTCCTCTTTTCATCCAGCAACCGAATTGAAGCAGCTTTGACACCGAGCGAGTCGGCAATATCAGCCGTAAGAATATGCAGAATAGATCTAAGGTCAAAACTTGAATTGATATTGGCGGAAAGATCTAGAAACAGTTGGGTTTGCTCCCGCATTCTTTTAACCAACCTGGAATTCTCAATGGCCATGCCCCCCTGCTCGGCCAAGGCGGAAAGAAATTCGATATCATCTTTGGAGAAGACCCTGGGAGTGGCCGTATACAGACTCAGGGCGCCGATGATCCGATCCTTCACCGTCACCGGGACGACCAGGATGGAGGCGATGCCCTCTTCCTTTTTCCCTTGATGATTGGACACCCGGGGATCGGAAGTGGCATCGGAGATGAACAGGTAACCATTCTTGGTCATCTCTTCAACGGATTCAGAGACATGTAATGGATTGGCGTTCATGTATTTTTGCGACAGACCCTGCCGGGCCGCGGGGACAAAGATATCATCCTCCTCGAAGGCCAGAAACAGGCAGGCAGCTTTGGCGTCCATGGTCTCGATGGCGTTTTTCACGATCAGGTCGAGGATCTCATCCAACTCCAAAGTGGTGCTGAAAGCCCGGCTGACTCGGCATATGCTTTTAAAATAATTGTTTCTTTCAGACATTAATCATCTCCTTCGACTGGCTTTTGTCCCCGGTTGCCCCGATCAAGTTGTCTTTGCCGACAGACTTGATCTTGCTTTTTCTGATCCGCTTTTCAGGCTTAGCTGTGGCCGTCGCCCGACCGTCCCGGTCCGTGAGCCATTGGATGATTTTTGGCGTAAATTCCTTCTGACACTTGGAACTAACGTAGATTCCAATATGACCCGTAGCCAGACACATATCCTCTGTGTCCACGCTGCCCACCCGGCTGGTCAAGAGATTGCAGGCTCCGGGAGGAACCAGGTGATCATACTGACCATAGATATTGAGGACCGGCATGGTCACCTTTTTCAAATCGACCAATTTCCCGTCCAACTCCATTTTACTTTGAATCAACAGGTTTTGTTGATAACAATCTTTAATAAACTGCCGGAAAGTCTCACCCGGAACGTCCGGGCTGTCAAAAATCCATCGTTCCATCCGGATAAAGTTTTCCACAAAATCTTTATTATCCATGTTTTCTATGAACCCGACGTACTTGTCAATCATCAACCGGGCCGGGTTGAGCAGAAGAAACCCTAAGTTCATCAAGTCACCAGGCATATTGCCGAAGGTTTCGACCATCCGGTCTGCGTCTACGTTCTTCATCCAGATGTGGAGTAGACCCTGGTCCGTATCGAAATTGGTCGGCGTCACGGTGGTGATGAGATTATTTATTTTTTCCGGATACAAAGACGAATACATCACCGAGAAAGCTCCACCCATGCAAATGCCCATGAGGTTGATCTGGGGTATCTTATGCTGTTCTAATATAAAGTCAACGATATTGTTCATATATCCATCAACGTGATCACTGATGGTTAAGTATTTGTCTTTTCGGGTGGGGTAGCCCCAATCAACCATGTACAAGTCGATACCGGCCTTTAGAAAATTCTGGACCACACTTCTTCCGGGCTGTAAGTCCAGCATCGTTTCGCGGT
>JADFYC010000060.1 GCA_015233295.1 Deltaproteobacteria bacterium
CATATTGAATTCCTCCTCTCCTTGCCCAGAATGCCATCAGATTGGCACCCTTCAAGATGAAATGTGCTTTAACTCTCTGATGCTTCATGAAAATATCAAGACGATAACCTCATTCGACCAGGCCACCAAACCGGGCGCTGATTATGTAACCAACGAGCGAAATGGCCGCTGGAGCACAAAGGACGTTGATCAATCCGGTTTTGAGCCACACCCCCTGGTACTCCTCACCCGATAGACTAAGCAAAGTGCATACCATGTTGGTTGAAGAAAATGTTATGCGATATCCAATTGTTCTGGACGAGTAGCAGGAGTTGAAAAGGGATGAGGATTTCAAAATGCAAGGAAGGGTGTTTTGGGGGACTTCCAATTGAAATAGGGCAAGGCAACTATTATTTGTTTGATTCAGGCAGGGTAGGCTGAAGACTCCGGGTGATTCTATGAGTGTTCCCGAAGAAACCCGGAGTTACAAAAGAAGTAATGAACGACTGTTTAGATACCGTATTTCTTTCGCCTTCGCCAAAGTGTCACGGAATCCATACCAAGTATGCGGCAGGCCTCTTCAATGGATTTTGCGGAAGCCAGTATCCGCCGAATGTGCATCTCTTCCACTTCTTCAAGAGAAATGGGGTCGCCTAGATTGGGTGAGGAGGCTGCTACCGGGGCCAGTTTCAATGGAAGATACCCGACGTCGAGATATTCATCATTGCAGAGCAGAACAGCTCGCTCTACGGCGTTTCTAAGCTCGCGCACGTTCCCCGGCCAGTGATAGCCGCTCAACGCGGAACTCGCTTCTTCGGTGAATCCCAATGTGCTGCGATGATTCTGTTTGGTAAAGAAGGCCAAGAGGTGCCCGGCCAGAGGCAGGATGTCCTCGCGGCGATCACGAAGGGGCGGGATAAGGATTTCCACTACATTCAATCTGTAGAAAAGGTCCTCGCGGAATCTTTTCGTTCTCACGGCAGCTTCCAGGTCCACGTTGGTTGCGGCGATGATCCGTACGTCAGCCTTGTGGGTCTCCATGTCTCCCAACCGTTCGTAGGACTTTTCCTGAAGTAGTCGCAGCAGCTTGGCCTGCACAGCGAGAGGAAGATCACCGATTTCATCAAGAAAAAGAGTGCCGCCCTGGCAGGAGGCAATGCGCCCTGGATAGTTGTTCACCGCACCGGTGAAGGCGCCTCTCTTGTGTCCGAACAGCTCACTTTCAAGCAGCTCGACGGATAGTGAGGGGCAGGATATCGTACAGAATGGTTTTGAGGCCCGGAGACTCCAGGAGTGCATGGCGCGAGCCAGGATGGATTTTCCGGTGCCGCTTTCGCCGTGGATGAGGATCGTGGCTTCGCTGTCCGCCACCTGCCGGGCCATCGCCAGGACTCGCAACATGGCCGGACTCCGGCTTGACAGCTCCGCCTCCGGGGCCGCCTGGCTCAATGCTTCCTGAAGAGTCTCCACTTTCTGTTCCAGCGTTCGTATTCGGGCGACCTTACGGACCAGGACGACTACTTGATCGTGGGTAAAAGGTTTGGGAAGATAATCGAAGGCGCCGCGCCGCATCGCTTCAACGGCGGTATCAATGGACGCATAGGCCGTTATGATCACTGACTTCATCCACGGACAGGCAGCCCGGAATACCGTAATCAGATCCATTCCGGATTCCGCGCCAAGACGAAGATCAACCAAGGCCAGATCGAAATAGCGGCGATTGGCTTCAATCGAGGCATCTTTTGCATTGCTCACAGCCGTTACCTGGTGCCCTTCCGCTTCCAGCGCCATAGTGAGCACCTTTCGAATAGTCGGTTCATCATCGACTACAAGGATATTCAGGGATGGTAAAATCTTCTCCGGGTCTTCCATAGTTGCCTTCTCTTTCCTTGCCGAGCTTCCGGGTCTCAAACCCGAAACTCGATATTTCATGTCGCAGCCTGCGTAGAGTTATGTTTCTCCGCCTTCTCCTGTGCCTTTGTATCCACTACGACCACAGTAAGGTCCTTGGCCCTGAGAATCAACCGTTCCGCCAGGGTCTTTCGGCCAACCAACCGTTTTAAAAGAGGCAGTGGACTCGGGCGGCCGATGACGATGTGCCCGACGCGATATTCCCTGGCAAAGTGGAGGATCGTATCGATGATATCGTCCCCTTTATAGGTAAAGACGATGGCTCCGAGCTGGTTGGCCAGGGTCAACGTCTCGGAAATGTGACGCTGTGTGGCTGCATCAATGATGGTCGGGGTTTCGCTATGAGTCTGGACATAGACGGCATACCAGTTGCGGTGGAGGCGCCCGGCCAGCCGCGATCCGTATCGCAACAGGGCGGCGGAATTGGGGCCGCGAGAGCTCAGGCAGACCATCACCTGGTCGGGGGCCATACCAGGCTCCTCATTGGGAGTACTGCGGCGCTTCAGGTCGATTTGAGAGGCCAGCTCCCGCAAGGTCAATTCCCGGAGTTCGTCCAGGTTGGTTCGTTTAAAGAAATTGTCCAGGGCGGTTGACACCCGCTCAAGGGGGTAAACCTTGCCCTCTTTTAATCGTCTTTGCAGGTCTTCAGGCGCCAGGTCCACGTTCACTACTTCATCGGCTTCGGCCAGCATCGAATCGGGCAAACGCTCATGTACCTTGACACCGACAAGAGCCTCAACCGTATCATAGAGGCTCTCCAAATGTTGAACATTGAGTGTGCTTATGACATTTATACCCGCGTCCAGAAGATCCTGCACATCCTGGTAGCGCTTGGCGTTTTGGCCGCCGGGAGCATTCGTGTGCGCCAGCTCATCCACGAGAGCAATCTGCGGCTTGCGAGCCAACACGGCATCGAGGTCCATTTCTTCTATGGCAATACCGCGGTATTGAATCTGCCTTTTGGGAACGACCTCCAGCCCTTCGGTGAGTTTGGCGACGTCGGCTCGTCCGTGAGTCTCCACCAGCCCAATGACGACATCGATGCCCTCCTCCTTGAGGCGATGCCCTTCCTGAAGCATCTGCCAGGTCTTTCCCACGCCTGGACCATAGCCCAGATAGATCTTGAGCTTACCGCGCTGAGAGCGCCGAATGAGTTGAAGGAAGCTAAGAACTTTGTCTTCGGGCATCGGATTCCTCCGCGAGTGCATCTATATTCATGGTTCTCATCCGGTCAAATTAATGTGCTGGGCTCAATTAGCTCTGCCGCCCTCAAAGTAAATATGAACTGCGCTCCTTTGCCCGGTTCGCTTGTGACATCTATCTTCCCACCGTGAGCCTCGATGATCTCTTTCACAATAGCCAGCCCCAATCCCGAGTTCCTTTGCTGTTCCTGACCCGGTACCCGGAAAAACTTCTCGAAGATATGTGGAAGATACTCCCTGGGTATTCCCGCCCCGGTATCTTCAACACAAAAACGCACCATGGAACCATCACGTTGAGCGGATACGGTCACTTGTCCGCCAGGAGAGGTATTCTTGAGGGAATTGCTTAAAAGATTGGTAAAGACACTTTCAAGGCGCATCGAATCGGCCAAAACGGGCGGAATGTCCCCAGGTATATCGAGGACCAGGGCAATGCCTCGATCAACATAGGCCGATCGCATCTCTTCGACGGCCTGAAGGACTGTCTGTTCGGTATTAACGCGGGTCAACTCTACCTGGGAATATCCTGACTCAATTCTTCCGATATCCAGGAGATTTTCGATGATGTGATAAAGTCGGTCACTATCGTCGCGCGCGGCTGAGAGAATTTCCGTTTGTTTAGGCGTCAAGGGGCCAAGCTTTTCACTCAGGAGCACATGGGTGGCCAATCTGACGGAGGTGAGTGGGGTTTTCAGCTCATGTGAGACTGTCGAGATTAAATCGCTCTTGATTTCATCACTCTTTCGTGTGCTTGTAACATCAGCGAGCACAAGGGTTATTCCGATAAGACTGCGGTCTTCGTCGAAGATGGGCACGGCCCGAGGAATGTAAAAATGCTCGTCGCCGTCCCGAAATATCTGAACTACACCATCGTACCCTTTAGGATGAATGGACCGCTGTTCTTGGCTTACCCGGGCGAAGAGTTCAGAGATATTCTCATTTCCGGCCGCATCGACGGTAGACTCCGGGTTCAGACCAAACAGGCGCTGCGCCACACTGTTGGAAAGCTCGATCTCGCCGATTGGACTGCAAATGGCCACGGCATCAGAAAGGGTATCTAAGGCCAACTGAATGGCCCGCTGCGTTCGACGAAGGCGGGCGCGACCAGTGCGCCTGAACTTACGGAGACTCGCGGCCATCTCGTTGAATGCGACAGCCAACTCCCCAATTTCATCCCGCGAGTGGACTTTTACAACCAGGTCCAGATTGCCCTGCTGAATTTCCCGCACGGAACGGGTGAGCTGGGTGATGGGTTTCACAACGGAAGGACCGATCACGGCCATTAGGACTATCGTAAGCACCACCCCGGACGCCACCAGTCCGATCATTCTACTAGTGGTTACGACAGCCCGCTGACGGGCCTGGCCATCTGCGGAAACCATGTTGGCTAGGTTGATGTTGATGATTCGCTGGGCAGTATTTCGGACTTCCTGGGAACGGGGCAGGAGGTAGTTTCGATAGTGGTCTCGACGGGCATTTTCAGAGGCTGTTGAATTGATGAATTTTTCAAGTTCGCTCCGGTAAATCTTCCAGAGTCCGGTCAGACGATCCGTGAGTTCCTGTTCCCCAGGAACCGTTACGTTTCCTTGCTGGAATTTCAGGTTTTTCTCAAATACAATTATAGAGGATTTGCTCTTTTGCCGCGGGTCTTCGGGAACTCCCCAAAACGAGAATTCCGCGATCCGGTCAAGGTGCTCAAGAGAATCCTTCATTTTTATACATGCTGCGACACTGTCGTAATTCTCGCGCAGGATCCGTTCTATGGCCATGCTGGACAGTGTGACGGTTCGGACACTCATCAGGCCGACGATAACCAGGATCGTCAGCGGCCCGAGGAATGTAATGATCAATTTGGACTTGAGGCTCATCACTCTCTCCTTAGGCCAATATCTAAAAGCAAGCCTTGTGCCGGCTTCTGGTAACACATGAAACATTATGATTACGAAAGCTTGCTTGTGTCAAGTTATTCAGAATCGGTGGGAATGATTTCAAAATACAAGGAGAACTATCTTTGAAGATTTCAAAATGAAAGGTGGACTTAGGTTGGATTAGCGGCCGTCTGCTTTGCGTCTTAGCCATAAAGCAGCATGAACGATACTACGACGCAGGTGTGGATGCCCGGCCACCTCAGGCAGGCCGCCAAACGAATCCCAAAGGAGCCGGTCCAGGCTCCGTTATCTGGGCTGATTGTCTTGGCCGGTCGGCTTATCCGTAAAAGAGTTTGGGGAGAAATAGGGTGACTTGAGGCAAGTAGCTCAGCAGAATCAAGATAGTCACCTGGATCAATAGAAAAGGCAGAACAGATTCGGTGACATAAACGATATCCCGGTTCCGCATGGCCCCGGTGATAAACAGGCTGGTCCCGACAGGCGGCGTGCAATAACTGATCCCCAAATTAAGAGTCATGATCAGCCCAAAGTGGATAATATCTATGTGGAACTTGGCCAATGTCGGCAAAATGATGGGCGTTAAAATGAGCGTGGCCGGAATGGGATCCATAAACATGCCGATGAAAAACAACAACCCGTTGACAACCAGAAGAAACACCCAGGGCTGCGTGATCGTGGTCGTAACCACCTGGGCCACCATGTCGGGAATCCGCTGCAGGGTCAGAAAAGACCCGAAGGTGGTGGCCCCAGCCACGATGATCAGCAGGGCGGAGGTGAGCAGAGCCGAGTTGATGGTCACCGGGATGATGTCGCTGAACTTCATGCTGCGGTGAATGAACAATTCCACCACAAAGGCATAGACCGAAGACAATACCGCGGCGTCAATAATGGTCATGGCCCCGGACAGTATCCCGGCAAAGATAATCACCGGCAACATCAAGGCCCAAATACCTTCTCGCAGGACCCTTAACAACTCCTTGGGATTAGGCCAGGGTTTTCTGGTCATCCCCTTGGCCCGGCAACAAAAAAAAGTATAAATGGAAAATGATATGACAATCAACCCGGCTGGGATAAAACCAGTCAAAAACAACTGGGCGATGGAGCAATTGGTCACTGAAGCATAAATGACCATGGTGATGCTGGGCGGCACAATGATGCCCAGGACGGGCGAGGTGGTCATGATGCCCAGGGTGAACTTTTCATCATACCCATTGGCGATCATGGCCGGAATCATGAGTCCTCCGATAGCCACCACCGTGGCCACGGTGGAACCCGAGATGAAGCCGAAAAGACTGCAAGCCAGACAACCGGCCATGGCCAACCCCCCGGGCAAAAAGCCTACCGCCGTCTGAGCGATATTAATCAGCTTGGTGGCGGTGGAGCCCTGGGTCATGATGTTCCCGGTGAGGATAAAGAACAACATAACCAATAGAGAAGGATCCTTTAAACAACCGGCCATGGTATGGGCCATAATAACCGGATTGACGTCGGTGTAAAGGGCTAAAGATATAAATGAAGTGAAAAAAAGAGCCGCAAATACCGGGAGGCTCCCTATGAGTAAGGCGACCAAGATAGCAAAAACCACGAAAATGTTTACGTCCATACCCCAGGCATCCTTTTACCGGCCGGAATCTCTGCTCAGACCGGCGACGTATTCAATTCTCCCCACTCCCAGTTGTCTCTAATCCACCTCATTGTCAAAACATCGACTCCTGACCTCAAACAGGTCCTTGGCGATATTCTGAATCGTCCGGATAAACATCATTATCCCGGTGACCGGAATGACGGCATAAAGATAGCTGTAAGGCAGGTCTAAAGATAATAGTCTTATTTTGACTTCAGACTGGAACATGGTGAATTTCCAACCCAAATATGTTATGATCAGGCAGTAGGCAATCAATCCTATATAATGAAGAACATTCAGGACCGGAGCCGCAGCCGGATAGATTTGGGAGATCGGGTCGATTTTAATCATGGATCGGCCGCGGATGGTGGCGCTGCAGCCCATGAACACAATATAGGTAATGCAGACCTTAGAGAATTCACCCCACCAAACCAGGGGAACGCCGAACGCCTGCTGCGAGATGGTATTGATCAGGGACACCAGTAGACACGCCAGGGTGAACAGGCCGATACTAACGTTCTCCACAAAAGTCAAAATCCGGTCAATCACGGTAAACCTCGTCAGATGGCAGGCTTCTGATACGGCTGCCACCACAAGACGCTAACCATCCTAATGTGACAGCATTTTTTTGATCTCTTCCAGGTATTCCAGGCCGACCAGGGGGGCCCACTTATCCCAAACCGGTTTGGTCAAATCACGCATCTTTTGCTGCTCCGGCGCGGGCAACTCGACTACTTCCACGCCGCCGGTTTTCATTTTATTCAAGGCTTCCATCTCTTGATTTTTCCCCAATGCCCTGGCCGCGGCGCATTGTTCGTGGATGACCTCGGTAAAGACTTTCTTTAGCTCATCAGGAAGGGAATCGTAAAACTTCTGGTTGATCAATAGCACAAACCAGCCGACTGCATGATTCGTCCGGGTGAATCCCTTAGTTGAGTCGGTCATATTTGACAGCAGCACCACGCTGGGCGTGTGATCCAGACCGGTAATAGTTTGATCCAGGGCGGAAGAGACTTCCGGCCAGGGCATGATCACCGGTTTTATCCCCAGGGCCTGGTAGGTGTCCTGGACCACCGGGGCTTCGGCAATGCGGAATCTGATCTTCCCGGCTCCGGCCAGGTTATGCACGGGAGTTTTGGTCGCCCACCCGTACAGGCCATAATCCGTGACATCCAGGCCCAGCACCCGCTTATCCTGCATTCCGTCCAGCATGTATTGAAACAGTTTTTTGTCGGCGATGAATTTATCCCGATTTTCAAACGAGTCGATCAAAAAAGGCAATGACAAAACGCCCATCCTAGGGGCCAGATTGGCTACCGTCACGGAACTGCACAACATCCCCTGAATCTCACCCAGGAGTAGCTTGTTCAATACATCCACCTCACCGCCTAAAATATTGTCGGTGAAGTATTGCCACTCGATGGCCCCATTGGTCCGTTTCGTCAGCTCCTTTTGGATATTGAAGCCGACATTGACCCCGACCAGCTTCGGGGTTGAGATATTGGAGACTTTGCAGACGTACTTGCCCTTGGCCGGAGCCGGCTGGCAACTTATAAGAATTACAGCCAATACTAAAGCCGGCAAGTACAGCGTCCGACGAAGGTTCATCCGGTTCCTCACAAAAAAAACTTGGTTTCATGGACCCCTACCTGTATTGCAGGCGCCTTGAGACCTTATACCCGTGTTTGCTTGTCGGTGTCAACCGGTAATAAAGATGATCGAAAGAATGTCACAGTGTTGTTCCGTTATGTTCCGTTGGGCCGGCAGGCGGGCAGAATGGGCTTGCATTCCCGAGTCGATTGCAGTATATTTTTGTAGGGTATCTCATTTATCGACTACGGCGGGGCGGAGCATCTTGCGATCACCCGGCCTCAGACTGCATTTATTTATAGGTTTCTGGAAGGTAAGGAGGAAATCAGATGAAAAAGGTAGCGATTGTCGGATGTGGCGCCTATATGGACAGTGGTTATGGATGTCCTGGAGAATGGCGTTGCCTTAAGGCCGCAGCCATGGGTGATCATGTTTTTGAGGATAATTCCCAGGTCACGGCTTTTATCAGGTGCGAATGTCCCGGCCGCACCACCTTGCCCAACCTGGGCATGGCCATGAAGTTATCCGAAACCAAGCCGGATGTCATCCATCTCAGCACTTGCTTGGTCAATGCCAAACCGGAATGTCCCTACATCAAGGCCCAGGATCTGGCGGCCATGTTGGAAAGCAAGACCGGGATCAAGGTGATTCTGGGGACCCACGATTATCACTAATATCGCTGCTCAAAATGAGCGCGGATCGCCGCCTGATCGGCCAATCCCGGCGGGTTAAGGTAACGGTTCTTCAGGCTCAGAATGCGATTCACCGCTCTTTCAATGGTGCTCCACGGCAGGTTCCCGTCCCGGATAGCCTGGAGCACCGCTTCAAAGGCCCGCCGGATCGTATGGGGATGCTCACAGATCAGCAGGATATCCGCCCCGGCCCGCAAAGCCTGCGTCACCACCACCTCCAACTCGAAATGGGCCGACATGGCCCCCATCTCCAAATCGTCCGTTATGACCACTCCGTCATAGCCCAGGTCCTGCCGGAGTAGCCCGGTGATAATCCGTTCCGACAGCGTGGCCGGCCAATCTCCATCCAGGGCCGGATAAAGAGTGTGGGAGGTCATGACCATGGCCGCGCCGGCGGTAATCGCGGCTCGAAAGGGGACCAGATCATGGTCCCGGAGATCTTCTTCAGACGCGGCAATGGTCGGCAAAGTATGGTGGGGATCCTTGACCACCCGCCCCAGACCGGGGAAATGCTTGACGCAGCACATCACCCCATGGTCCTGGTGTCCCCGGACCGCGGCCAGGCCGAGACGCGTGACCAATCCCTGATCCGGACCAAAGCTGCGGCGGGACATGATCAAGTCCGACTCCGCGGCCGGGAGGACGTCCAGCACCGGGGCCAGGTTAAGGTTGATCCCGGCTAGCCGCAACTCCTGGGCGCTCACCCGGCCGTAGTCATAGACGGCTTCTTCCCTATCCTGCCGACCTAAAACGTCGTTTCCCGGAAATAGGGTAAACGGCAGCCCCAACCGGGTGACTGTCCCGCCTTCCTGATCAATCGCCACCAGGGCCGGAATCCCGGTCTCAGCCATGATGATGCCTTGCCCGCCTCGGGTCAGCTCGGCCAGTTGGGTCGGTGTCGCCACATTCCGCCGAAACAGAATGATCCCCCCCGGCTTAATCTCTTTAAGCAAATCTACGGTTTGCTCATCCAGGTTCGGCCCGGGCAAGCCAATGGTGAACAATTGCCCCACCATTTGTAGCTCTGAAAGACCGGTGATTTGATGCGGCATGTTTCTTTCCTCTCTAAACGATGCAACCACACCCCTTTGAAAACTTCTTCATCTTCCTAATCTTTTTCGGAGGAGATCGATACTTTGTTTTAGCGGGCGGCGGGTCATTCATGGACTGGATCTGTTCCGGCGGCCAAGACATGGACTTTGCACTGAGGGGTCAGTTTCTGCAGGTTTGTTCCATGATTTGCCGGAAATCCTCAAGGGTCGCGACTGTGGCGGCCTTCTTCCGCAGTACCTTTAGGATGGCCGTATCGCTCAACTGGTTGATCAGCGTGGCCAGTGGCGAAGGAACAGTGCTAAAACGAGACTCCAGAATATCCAGCACCGCCTCCCGAGCCTCGGTCAGCAAACCTTGCTGCAGACCTTTTTGAATTCCTTCTTGATACCAGGTTTGAACGAAACCAGGCATGTCCTCCTCCTTTATATCTTTGAATACTTCCTCCACGGCCTGCATTAAGTCCTGACTGCTGATCTTGTCCGGATTCGATATCAGGTAGCTCATGACTTTCTTGCCATAGTCGGGACTATCCGTCTGCCCGACGCGGCGTAACATCTCCAGGATATCTCGAATTCGGTTTTTGAGTTCAACCGGGTGAAAAATGAATTTCAGTAACAACAAGGTAATCTGGAGGGTGGCCTCGCCCCTGATATCCTCGGCGGTATACTCCCCCAGGTCACAACAAAGAAACCGGAAATCAGGCAAGAATGATTGCAACGCCGGGTGATGGTCCACCAGTCGGCTAAATCTCCGGTCCACTTGCCACCTGGTCGCCCCATGATAAAGCACCAGAGGTATGATGGGGGGCAGGCGGCCCTTCCAGCCTTGCTCGATGAATTGTCCCCAAATCTTGACCATGTAACGCAAGAGGTAAAAAGCGATCAATGGTTCCGGGTAACTCTTGTGCTCAAAGAGAATGTAAACCAGGGCCGGCCCGGCCGACGTCGTGTCCACCCGATAGACCAGGTCGGACAGGCTCTCTTTGAGTTCCTCATCGACGTAAGAGCCCGCGCTTAACTCCAAGGAATCCAATTGCAGAATCCCGGCCACCGCTTCTGGTAAATAGTTGGCCAGAAAATCCACGGCCTCTTCCTTAACAGAAAAGACGCTCTTGAAGAAGCGATCGTGATTATTGGTGATGTTAGACAATCCGGCCCCCAGACTGGTCGGGATTTCTCTGCCTCGGTCCGTTCTTACGCTCAGTTGGTATTATAGACCGGAATCTCGAAGAATGTCAAGAATCCAGGCCCGGCCATCAGGGTAGTCACACCATATTTCAATGCGGTTCCATGTGTTGCCCCAACCAGAGGCGGTATCAGAATCTTCTCCCGGCATCTCTTTAGGTTAGTCTTTTCCGGAGATTAGTCCCTTCCGATTATTCCTTCCCCTCCCGATCCCATGCCGCGGCCTCACGTCATGCCCACCTCGATGTCCACCAGTTTCACCTCTGCGTTAGTCAGATTAACCGGTAGGTCGGTATGCTGTTCTTGTACGGCTGGGCGCAATCCCCTTAAGTCGGGTCAATGGTTCCTACTTAGCTCCAGGAACAACCTATTATGTCAGAGCATATGCGTCGCAATCCCCTAGTACTCGGTACCGAGCGGGGCAGTTCGCCGCAGTTAGCTTTTGCCGTCGTACTCCAACAGGAGTCGCAATCCCCTAGGTCCCGGTACCGGTCGGGGCAGCTCGTGAACGAGATATTTCGGGCATTTCACTCTATGTCGCAATCCCCTTTAGACGGGTCAATGATTCCTACTCCTGGTTTGAGGCTCCGATTGTTTATGCTCCATTTTTGTCGCAATCCCCTTTAGACGGGTCAATGTTTCCTACGTATCTTATCTGTACTTATGCAATTGTAACGTCCTGATCCGCCGTGACTGAACCCCACCCGGATATTTCAACGATCCTCAGGCACTTGGCGCACAAAAAACAATACCTGACATTATTTTCCACCATGTAGATCGATTTTTGGCTTCTGCTTTCATTACTTACTAACGACACCAAACAGAATAGGGGATTCCGCAATAACTCTATGCCGGGGACTCTATATTCTTTTTTATCTCTTCGAGCCACTTGCCTAATTGCTCTTCAAAATGTTCAGGTTGATGCGGTTTACTTCTGAATCCGGCGTGGTCTAAGTCATTTCTTTCATCTTTAAATTTTCTAAATGTTTTTAACATATTCTCGTATGCCGGGTAAATCTTGACAAATTTTGAGGAAGCAGCCTGCCTGGTCTGATAATCACGGATGTCTCCACCAGTTTTTTCAACAAAATGTGTGATCAGTACTTCGGTCAAGATTGTATATCCCTGTTGGATGAGGTTATGATCACAGCACCATTCTGCTGCACGAATCCCATCTCCAAGGGTGTCTTCGGTGAAAACGTCGAGTCGCTTATGCACGAGTTCTAATAATGGTTTCAACGGAGGAAAATGCTTAGTGTGTTCCTGGTCGGGATCATTATAATTTTTCAACGATTGCTTTAGCTCCCGGGTGCTGGCAGTTATATCCAATCCCCGGCAGGTTGTCATCGTCTTGGCAAACCGTTTCAAGTGGTCTGCTACAGGCATAATCTTTTCCCTGATCGGGTTATCTGCCATACTGGCCAACTTATAGACTTTACGGGCATCTCCGGCCTCCAGAAACTGGCTAATCGCCAAGGTCCAGTCAAGCAATGAATCGAAGGCGGCTAGATCGAAAACAGGCACCAGCCGTTTTTCAGTCTCTAGACTGTTAACGTAGGCCAGTGTGCCGAGAGCTTCTATCGCTCCGTAATATATCCCCCTGATTTTCACGCCTTTGAGCACCTTGGCGTAATTCAAGACCACCATGGCCAATAGAGGGATGGACCGGAGAGCGTACGTAACATCGAAGATGATTTCGTCGCCATGATTTATCGTTTTGAAGACGACATCAAATATCTCCCATATCTCTTCTTCCGACTTTCCAGACGGGATGCGTATCGTTAAGAGGCTAGGTTTGAGGCTCCTCTTTTGGATGCAACTCTCCAGGCCCTGGCGCTGCTTTCGTTCTTTACTTATTGCATCGGTATGTCCATCATCCAGCCAGTTTGATGTGTAAGCTTCCGCGGTGGTAAAAATCACAATGCGGTCCTCATTGGTCCAGTCACGGCAATAGAAGTCCAGGGTGGCCTCCTGAACGAACCGGACGGGACCCATCGGGCTGGGTCGATCATCATCAGTATAAACGCACGATGTGTAGTCGTTTGTTCCCAGGAATGAAATGAAAAGTTTGGCCATAGTCACCTCTCGTATCGTCTGAAGATTTCATGATTGAACTGACGAGTCACCGACACTGATCCGTCATCATTATATTCTTTCACGGCTACCCGCCGAGTGGTGGAGTATACCGGGACAAGCCCTAATTCAAAGGCATAATTGACCAGCAGATAGACGCCGCCGAAATCCCCCTGGATGAGGACATAATCGTCTTTTTGGGCGATGGCCGTCAGCCATAGGTTAATTGGCCGGAGATATGGCTCAATTTCCTCCAGGTCGGAGGGGATTTGGCCCCACAGAGGCTTCAGTTCAGTCGGAAGCTCCGTTATCCGGTCGATACCCAGGGATGCCCAGGCGTCCTTCTCCTGGGCCTCGGTGAATTCATGATTGAAGAGCCTCTTGCAAAACTCTTCGAGAGGTTTTTTCTTAACTTAGTGCATACCCAAAATATGCCATATTAGTCCTGCTTTTTTGTTGTATTATATGATATTATATAGTATAATAGCTCTCAATATACA
>JADFYC010000061.1:0-13075 GCA_015233295.1 Deltaproteobacteria bacterium
ATAGCCTGCTTAAACACCATCCTGACTGCAGTGGGCATGATTATTTTGAAGATCCAACCCGTGGCGGTTCTCTCGGTCATTGTCTTAATGGCCGGATTTATCCCCGTTGCGGGTATGTTTATCTCCTCCGTGCCCATCTGCATCATAGCCTTTAATATCGGCAGCTTCAGGTTGATGTTCTACGCCATCGTGATGGTGGCCATAGTCCACATGTTGGAGGCATATGTGCTTAATCCCAACATCGTCTCGGCCATCATGAAAATCAACCCGATTATCACTATGATCATTTTGTATATTGGGTTGAACCTGTTCGGCCTGTGGGGCATGTTGTTAAGCATCCCGACCGTGGTCTATATTTTTAAGTACACCATGAGCGAAGCCCCCATAAAAATTTCAGGAACGTATGATGAATAGTCAAGAAACTCCCCGCTCTTTGCAGTTTGTTCTTTTTGTGTCATAGCTCGACAATAGACTACAACACATGCCTCATTCCTGCGTAACAAAATAAGGGTTGGCATACATTTTTTCGACGGCAACAACCAAAAAGTCCCAATCAACTTCTTGACATGTTGGCAAAAATGTATACAATACCATCCTAACCTATAAGAGGAGGAGCAGGCCATGGTTCGCAGGAGAGGGACAAATATCAACTTGGATGAAGTATTGGAAATGCTGGTAGGTCTTTTTCAGATCCCCACCAAACAAGATGTTGTAGATTTGGTCAGGCGAATTGACGCCGTTGAACGAGCCATTGATCAATTATCTCGGAACATAATAAAAGAATCAACCGACGATCAGGTCACGACCAGGCTAAGGAAAGGGGCGAAAGTGGGCATTACCGCCCAGGTCGTCACTTCCCTGTCTGCGCATCCCAACGGTGCTCGGCCCAAGGATGTCGCCAATGAAACATGTCTGCCGATTAGAACCGTATATTATGGGATCAATAAAGCAGTCAAGGATGGGTTGGTAGAGAAAAAAGATAAAGGCATCTACCGCTTAATATAATGCAGGTCTCATGCCCGATCTCAGAGTGATTTCCAACGAAATCGCTTCCCGCAACATAGTTGGTCGCCTCCCGGTGAGTAACCCGCGATCGACGACAATTTAGACCGATCTCCGGATTCGCATGAATCGTCAGACATGTGTCACCCTCGTCCTAAATTCCGGTCACGTCCGTAACCCGATAGATAGCACCCAAGGTCATTGACTTAAGGCACTCATCGGGGGTGAGCCGACGGTCCTACATTCAAGAGGAATAGGCTTACTCCCGAAACGCTCCTCATTGGGTTGATAAAATAGATTCAACTGCATTGCGTGGAAGGGGTAGGATACCTATAACCGTCTTCCGGCCTAACTCCAGAAACTTTTTCAGATTAATGACATTGGGCCTCAACGAGTAACGAGCAACCAGTCACACGCAGTCAGCAACCTGGGACCGGCAGGATATGAAACAGATCGCTATAATCTGGGCCATGATATTATTAGTTGCGGTTTCTTCGAGTTGGGCCGGAGAAGCACCAGGGAAGTTTCTAGTCCTGGAAATCAAGTTTGTCGGCGTGGAAAACGTCTTGGAAAAGGATCTGGCCAAGAGCCTGGCCACCAAAACGCCTCCCTGGTGGAAAGTCTGGAGCGCCAGGTCTACGGTGACGCCCATAGAGTTGGATGAAGACCTGATGCGGATTAAACAGTTTTACCAGGAACAGGGTTATTATCGGACTGAATGCACTTACAAGGTGGACGGACTCGACCACCTGAAAAACCCGGTTCAAGTGCAGGCGGCGTCGGATGATATTTCCAGCGACCCCTTTCCTAAAACCGACCCGATTGAATCTGGAATCAAGGTTGCTTTTCATGTGACCGAAGGGCCTCCGGTGATCATTAAATCCATTGATTTTAAGATGAAGGGAAAGGTGCCGGAGACTTCTGAGCAGGCGATCATAGGTTTGTTGCCTATTAAAACCGGCTACATCCTGGAGTTGGCCAAATATCGTGAAGCCAAAAAAGTCATTCTGAGTCACCTGGGGAACACTGGGCGGCCGTTGGCCAAACTTACCGGACGGGTACTGGTGGATACCAACGAAAATCAAGCTAAAGTTAATTTTGAAGTGAACCCCGGCCCGAAATGCTCGTTCGGTCCCATAACCATCTCAGGAAACGATGGATACGTTAACGACGTGGTTATCCAGCGGGCTATGGCCTTTAAATCCGGTGAGGTCTATTCCTCGGATAAGGTTGAAAAGAGCCAGCGAAACCTGGTTAACATGAATGTCTTCGGCGCGGCCATTATAAAGCCCGGTAACCCGTCTTCCGGGTCCGACCAGGTGCCTATGGCGGTGGAGGTTAAGCCGCAGAAACAGCAAAGCGCCAAGATGGGTGTGGGGTATGGTAACGAAGACGGTGTTCGCGTCAAGGGAACTTACACCTATCGAAATATCCTGGGTTGGGCCGGGAATCTTAGCCTGACGGCCAGGCGTTCGGATCTCCTGGAGAATGCTCAGGCCGATTACAACCAGCCCTACTTTTGGGACTCTCAGAATACTTTTCACGCCCAGACCGGGTACGAACGGGAGAAACTCGATTCCTACACCAACCAGAAGATCTTCGCCAGAGCCTTCGTGGATCGCGTCTTAAATCCCTACTGGACCGTCACCCCTGGGTACAGCCTGGAGGTCAACCGGCCTCAGGATATCTCCATCGCTGATCCGGATGATTTTGACCGGATAGCCACTGGGCAGAACTACTTCGTGTCTTCTTTACAGTTCGGCGTGAAGCGGGACACCACGGACAATCAACTGAATCCGACTAAGGGCTCGGTTGTCTCAGCCTCGGTCGAACAAGCCATGGTGGCTCTCGGTTCCGAGCTAAGCTACTGTTTTCCGACGGTTGAACTGAAGCAGTATCAGCCCTTGGCCCATCGATTAATCCTGGCCAGCCGGGTTCGTTTCCGGACGATTCAGAGAACTGAAGGCTCTCCGGATATTCCCATCTTTAAACGGCTTTTCCTGGGTGGAGCCAATACCGTCCGCGGCTACGATTATCAGAAGCTGGGGCCGCTTGACCGGAACGGAAACCCGGTCGGGGGGCTGTCCTCATTTGACGGGAACCTGGAAATAAGATTTCCTATTTATAAGGAGATATCGGGCGTCGTCTTCTGGGACATGGGCCTGGTGGACAAAGACTCTCTGCGCTACAACCTCGGCGACTTACGCTACAGCGTTGGCACCGGTCTCCGGTACGATACCATCGTTGGGCCGGTCCGGGTCGATTTTGGATGGAAAGTGAACCCACCGACACTCGATGACTTGGGGGCGCTGGCTGATCCCAATAAGCAACTCGACGACCCCTGGAAGATTCATTTTAGTATCGGCCAGGCGTTCTAAGCATTGCCTGCATCCGGACGTTCTTTTCCCTCCGAATAGGGGAATTCAATGGTTTTGAAGTTTGATCCTGGAAATGATCAAGAATCTTCTGCGGACCGGCCGGAGGCTTCCCCACCGGAACCAGTTCGGTCGCGGCGACGAATGGGCCGACTCATCGGCCGCGTGGCAGTCTACCTGGTGATGGCCGGCGTCCTTTTGATTTTTGGCACCTGGTGGCTGCTGAGCCTGGATGCCGTCCGAGAGAAGATCAAAACCACGGCCCTGGACGCGGTTAACAATTCCATCCAGGGTCGGCTCGAAGTGGGGAAAATATCCGGCGACTTGTTATTCGGATTGACCATCGACCAGGTCAGCTTGACCGGGCAGGACGGTTCGATCATCAAAGTTGATCGTCTGAGCGCCCGGTACGTCGGCCCGCTGTTGTTGACCGGGATCATCCCGATCCAAGAAGTCAAACTGGAAGGCCTGGACCTGAACCTGATCCAGGCGGCTGATGGGACGTGGAATGTGGCCGCACTGGCGCGGGAAAAGACCCCCCAGACACCGAAAAGTAATTTTTTTGCCGCCCATCGGCTTCTGCTGGGTCAGGTCTCGGTACTTGATTCCAAGGTGACGATCAGCCGCCCGGGATCAGGCGGCCGGGAGACCCGGGAATGCAATATTTCTAGGCTGACCGCCGGGCTGGATTTGGGCCAAACAGTGTCGCTTAACGTCGGGGAGGCCGCGCTTACCCTGGATCGGCCCCAATTCGCCTTGACCAACCTCAAGGGGATCATCACTTATGACCCTGACTCAGGCATGATTGATGTGAAGCAACTCCAGGTTTTATCTAAAAATTCTAATATTACATTAAAGGGAAACTTGAAGTTACGCCCAGGCGACCCCGAACTGGACTTCAATGCCGTCATAAAAACTTTGTCCTTACCTGAACTGGGCCGGGTGCTGGCCGTCAAATCCCTGGACCGGGGCGTGGTTTCTGGATCCATCCAGGCGAAAGGACCGCTGCGTCGGCTGCAGCATCAGTTGGAACTCAAGCTGGATGGGCAAGAGGTCAAGTCTCAAGGCGAACTGGTCTTAGTTGGCTCCGAGCTCCTCGGGATGAATACGTCGCTGACTCTTCGTCACTTGAATCCGGCGGATATCCCTGCCCTGGCCGCGGCCAAGCTGGCCGGTGAACTAAATGCCGACCTGACTATCGAAGGGACGAAACTATTCCAGCCGGGAAGGGCCGGTCGGGTGACGGTTTCCCTTGCTCCGTCCCATTTAAACGGTCACGGAATCAAGACGGGTTCGATTAAGTTGGCCATGAAGGACGATGACTTGAATCTGGAAGAGGTCCGATTGGTTTCGGCCGCCGGCAAATTGGACCTGAAGGGGACCGGAGCCAAAATCTTGACTTCAGGTAGCCCCAAAAATTTCAAGTTCAGCGCGGCGATCCGGGAGTTTAATCTAAACGAACTAGGTTTACCCCCGCGGGTTCAAGGCCGGGTCAACCTGGACCTGGATGGGGAGATGACGACTCCTCCGGCCCTGGATTGGGCCAATGCAGCGGCCAAAGTCATGGTTCGGCTGCGGCCGTCCCGCGTTTTGGACGTGGATATCTCTCAGGGTCGGGTGGATGCGGCCTGGGCCGACCAGCGGTTGGTGCTGAAGTCCCTGGATCTGGACACCGGGTTGGGCCGTCTGTCCCTTAAGGGAACGGCCGGGTACCAGGATAGATCGGGTCAGGCTCAAGCGGATATTACTCTGCCGGATTTAAAGAAACTGGCCGCCCTGATTCCCCAACTGCCGGCGGCCGCTGGATTGGCTGGTGGGCTGAGTTTGTCGGGAGAAATCAAAGGGAAGTTGGACCGGCCGACCATCACCCTGTCGGCCAAAGGGACCAGCCTCAAATATGACCGGATGGCGGCCCAAAAGCTTAACTTGCAGGGCAACTGGCAAGGCTCGTTTGACTCACTTGGGAATATGCAGGCCGTGGCCGCTCTGGACCTGGACGGGTTACAGGTGGCCGATAATCAGTTCTCTCGGGTGCGGTTAAAAACCAACCTGGCCTCCAATAATGCCCGGTTTGATCTGGCCCTGAAACATGCCCGGACCGACGAACTGGCCGTGGCCGGAGAAGTGGCGGACTGGTCACAAAACATGAAGAAGGTGGCCCTCAACAATTTGAAGATAACCACCCAGGGCCTGACCCTCCAAAATAAGGGTCCAGTTCGGTTTACCCTGACTCCTGAGGAGGTCGCCATCTCATCTTGCGCCATGGTTTCCAATAAGGCGCATCTGAACGCGGCCGGCCGTCTGGCCTTTAATGGAAACCAGTCCTTGAACCTGTCGCTGACGGGAATGGATGTACGACAACTGTCCTGGTTATGGTCCCCTAAGACGCCGGTGACAGGGCTGGTCTCGGCCGACGTCAACCTGTCCGGAACGGCCCATGAGCCGATTCTTAAAAGCCGCGTGGCCATCAAGAACGGCTCGGGTTACAACCTCTCCTTTTCCGATTTGAACGCGACGATTAATTATGCCGGAACTCGGGCCGAGGTCAGTGCGGCTTTGTCTCAGCAAAACAAGAAAATCTTGGATCTGACCGGCCGGCTGGGCGCCAACCTGTCGCTGCGGCCCTGGGCATTCTCGGTCAGGGGTGTAGATCAGACCGCAAATCTGACCTTGCACGACGTTGACCTGCGCCAATGGGCCGGATTATTTCCGGTTAAGGCCCAGATTAATGGCCTGGTATCAGGGCAGGTGAGTTTTTCCGGAACAGCACGGGATCCGGTGCTCAAAGGTCAGCTTACGGTCAAGAACGGCTCGGGCTACAACTTGCCCGTTTCAGATCTGGAGACCAGGGTGAGCTATGCCGGGACCACGGCGGAGGTCAGCGCCACCGTGACCCAGCAAGGGAAGAAAATGCTGGATCTGACCGGACAAACTGCAGTGTCTTTATCATTGCTCCCATTCAAATTCACTCATGGAGGCGGCCATCAGACCGTGAACATCGCCGTTGATGATGTGGATATGCGGCAATGGGCCTGGTTGCTCCCGAGTAAGACGCCGGTAGGTGGCCGGGTCACCGCGGCGTTGACTCTGTCCGGAACACTCCACGACCCAATCGTCTCCGGTAAAATGGCCGTCAGGCATGTCACCGGGTATAATCTGTCCTTCTCCGATTTGGAAGCAGCCGTCAGTTACGCCGAAAAAAAAGCGACCGTCACCGCCGGCTTGCGGTCGAAGGACAAGAGCATCCTGGACCTGACCGGTCGAGCCGGGATGAACCTGTCGCTGGTTCCTTTTGAGTTCATACCTGGAGGCATGGACGTGGACTTGAAGACCAGGGGCTTGAAGTTGTCGGATCTGCCTATTCCCAAGAAGCCGGGCGTGGAGTTTGACGGAGTGTTGGACGCCACGGCTAAGGCTACCGGTGATTTGACTGCGCCTCAACTGGCCGGGGGGCTGACCCTCAAGAATGGTTTTCTCAATCTCCGCAGCCTGGGCCTGGCCTACAAAGGATTGTCGGCTGATCTCGGCTTTTCATCAGACAAGATTGTGGTTAACCGGGTGGTACTCCAGGGGGATAAGGAGGGCATCCTGGAACTGACCGGACAGGCCAAACTGAACGGCTGGAACTTGGCTGGATTAGAAGGGAAACTGACCGGGAAGAACTTTTACATCCCTTACCATAAAGCCATATCTGCCCGGATGCAACCTGACCTGACCCTATCCGGAGACTTTGCCGCCCCCAAATTGTCGGGCCGGGTGACTATTTCGGAGGGACAGCTAAATATTGACCGGCTGACGGATACCGGTCCGTCGGAGATTCAGGTGGTGGGCAATCAAGCCAACCGGAACGGCCTGATCACTTATCAGGAAAGTGACTCTACCCTGAACTGGCTGGACCCATTGGTCGCCAACGTGGATGTGATCATCCCCAAGAATGCCTGGGTTAAAGGGCAGGGTTTAAATTCAGAGATCGCCGGTCAGGTGGCCATTACCAAGGAACAGGGGAAGCCTTTTATTTTGTTGGGAGCCCTCCGCACCGTCAGAGGCTCATACGTTTTTCAGGGAAAAGAATTTAAGATTACCGAGGGAGAGGTGGCTTTTATCGGACTCCCCGAACCTATCCCAAACCTTAATATTCAGGCCGTCACTCGCATCAGTAACGTGGACATCATCGCCAAAATCAGCGGCACGGCCACGAAAATGTTATTGTCTTTCGACAGTTCTCCTCAAATGGATCGAACGGATATTATTTCATACCTGGTTTATGGGGCCCCGGCCGGCTCTCTAAAAGATCAACAAGCCTTTACTGCCGACAAAGCCGCTTTGAGCCTGACCGGCCAACTGGCAGCTTCAGAATTGAAGGAGCTTTTAGCGGGTACTTTCAAGGTTGACAGATTTTCCATTGACGCGGGAGGTGGAGACATCAGTAAAGGCTCAGTGGCTGTGGGCAAATATGTGGCTCCGGATGTTTTTGTCACCTACCGCCAGGGGTTCCAGGCCGATCAGCTTCACCAGGTTGAAGTGACTTATGAAGTCAATCGCCACCTGAGCGTGGAGACCCAACTGGGCAACGAAAAAACCGCCGGTGTGGATGTCTTGTGGGGTTACGATTTCGACTTCAAGAGCAAAGATAAAGACAAAGACAAAGATAAGAATAAAGACATGAATAAGAAATAAACAGGAAGCGGCAAATGGCTAAGAAGCGGTTTATAGTTGAGGATTTAACTCTTGGCCGGGGCGGGGTGATTTTGTCCGGGTCGGAGGCCCATCACATAAGCCGGGTGTTACGCCTCCGGGCCGGGGATGAGGTGGTGCTGGTCAACGGCCTGGGTCAAGAATTCGACGGCGTCATTGAGGCCATTGATCGGGCTGTGGTCCGGGTGACGATTATCCGAGGCGGGTCGTCCCAGACCGAGTCTCCGGTGGACGTTACCCTAATCCAGGCTCTGGTCAAGGGGCCGGCTATGGAGGAGATTATAGTCAAAGCGGTGGAGTTAGGGGTGGCACGGATCTTACCTTGCTACACCAGCCGGACAATTCCGGTATTGACCTCTGAGAAAGCCGCGGACAAACAGGCTCGATGGCAACGCCTGGCCCAGGCCGCTTTGAAACAATGCCGACGGGCTAGCCTCCCGGACATACTTCCGCCTATCCCATTTGCCCAGGTCCCGGCCTTGAGTTCACAATTCGACCTGGCGCTCTTGATCAACGAAAGCGAGAAAAATCGGGGACTGAAGGAGGTGCTCAGGGAAAGCATGGCCGTTCGTTCGGTGGCTGCCTTGGTCGGTCCGGAAGGAGGCTTTTCGGCCGAAGAGGTTATGGTGGCCCGGACGGCGGGATTCACCAGCGTCGGTCTGGGTCGGCGTATTCTGAGAGCGGGTACGGCCTCCCTGGCTATCCTGACCATTCTCCAGTATGACCTGGGCGACCTGGGCTAAGGGCCTTACCAGTCCGTGCTGGTGTGGAGCGAAATGGCCGCGGCCGCCCAATGGACTGGTGGAGTCATCCTGGCCTTCACCGAAAACTGGATGAATTGGCCGGGGATGATCAGGCGGCTGAATCTTTCGGTGCAGTCCAAGACCACATTTACCGATTGGCCGTGATACGGCTTCTTGATCAAACCCAGGCATTGGGGGATAGCCAGACATTGCTCATCGGTCAGGTTGACCGTCCCCCCGGTGGCGGGATAATTCACGAAAAAGGCCAGGTCAAGCTGCACCTCCGGGGAATCTTTAGGGAGACTGACGGCGTCGAGGCGGATGTGAGCCGCGGCGATCTTATCCTGATTAAAATTGGCCGGTAGTTGCTGCTCCTGGGCCTGGTAGAGCGGCCCGGCTGTGCCGGATGCATAAAGAAAATTGAAGACGTTGACGCTTTGTTCTCCCCGCAGGTCCTGCTGCATCCGGTCTCTCAAGGCTTGACCATCGTATCCCAATCCCAACAAGAACTGCATCTTGACCAGGGCTGCCTCCGGTGTCATATCCACCCCGCTGATAACGCCTAGCCTGAGCAACTGGGCGCTGGCGTCGTACCGGCCCATCTCCACCATGCCTTCCAGGCACTGGGTGACACTGACGATGGTCAGGTTTTTCCGGTGTATCCCGTACCCTATCTCGCTCATAAAGCCTTTGGTCGTGGGGGTGTTCCCGGCTCCGAAAGTCTTGAGAACGACGCCTTTCAATCCTTCAATTTCAAACAGGCGGTGGAGGATATTCGGTTTCAATCCTGGAAAGACGTCGAGCATGATCACATTTGGCTCTAACCGCTCGTGGATGAAGAAGCTGTCCCCGGCTGGTCCGCGGATGACTTTCTTGTTGAATTGGATATGTTCCCCGGCTCGAGCCAGGGGCGTGAAGTTGGGCGATCTGAAACCGGCATATTGACTGGAGCTGGTTTTACGGGTCCGATTTCCCCGGAGTAGCAGGCTGTGAAAGAAGATACTGACTTCCGGGACCAGGTCCAGGTCAAAGGTTCTGGGCGAGGCCAGCATCAAGGCGGTGACCAGGTTCTGGACTGCGTCGCTGCGGGGCTGCCCCAGGGGAGATTGGGACCCGGTCAGGATAACTGGCTTGCTCAGATTCTCCAGCAGGAAGGATAGGGCGGTGGCCGTGTAGGTCATGGTGTCGGTGCCGTGCAGGATGACAAAACCGTCATAGCCGTAATAATGGTCCCGGATTACCTGGGCGATGGCCACCCAGTAGTCGGGGTCCATATCCGACGAATCGATCAAGGTCATCTGATGCAAATCCACCTGCAAGGGCAGCTCCTGCAGCACCGGGACGTATCTCCTCAGCCGGTCCCAATTGGCCGGAACCAACGGGCTTAAGGGATTGTCCTCCTCGGCCGGCAGCATCCCGATAGTGCCACCGGTATAGATCATCAAGACTTTTCCGGGTGTCGCCATATTATAATCCTGTCAAATTTTGCTTGACTAATCAGTTGGATAGTGCTATTCTTAATAATCTATGGGGATATCATGCCAACTATTTACGAACTCAAAGAACTGGCCAACATCCGGCTGGAAGAAGTAAAATCTCTGTTTGCCAGCGAGTTGTATGACGGCGCGTGGTATCTGACCGGGTATGTGGTGGAAATGGCTCTGAAAGCTTGTATCTGCCGAACGCTTGACCTTGATGAATACCCCGAGGAGGGGGAGCTTTCAAGGTCGTTTAAGACGCACAGGCTTGATATTTTGCTTACGTTATCCGGCCTGGGGCGCAAGCTCAGTCAGGACGCAAACAATAACTTGAGATTGTTGGAGAACTGGTCGGGTATCACGGAATGGAATGAGAGCATAAGATATAGTCCGGTCGGAACCATACAGAAAGAACAGGTTGAAAAAATAATATCTTCTTTGGAAGACGAAGACGGAGTTTTCACATGGATAAAAAAGCACTGGTAAAACACTTGCATAATATAATAGACAAGTTCGAGAAGGAAGGCCAGCCCTTTAATTTGGTCATGCTCATCCCTGTTGACCCAGTTTTAAACAATAAATTCAGTATCCTTTGGAGCGCAGCATGGATTGACGGTATGACCCGGAGCGAGGCGATTCATGTGCTTGTTGAGGCCATAGCTGAGGAAATGCGTTCGGATGATTCGAAATTTGAAAAAATCGCCCGAGTGACTCCGCTCCGTTCCACCGACCCTTTTGTGACTGAAATAATAGAAGAATACGAAGTAAGGAAAGGCTCATTACGAATGCCAAATAGTTACATAAAGGGATTACTTGTCGAAGGCGCGATTATCCTGCAATCTACCACGCCCTATTTATCTAATCTAATCGAACCTGGTTCTCCCTCGTACGCTCAACCAGTAACTCCATAATCCGCCAAGCCTATGATTGGACGGAGACATGCCAAATCGAAGCGCCGGCAATCCAACTCTGTTGTCAATCATCGGATGAACCAGGTAGATCGATCCTAATCGCCCATGAGCCGAAAGATTAACACGTTGTCACTGGATTCGGGAGTGTGCTGATACCCGGCCACCACAATTTTGCCGTCTGACTGGACACCCACGCTATAAGCCACGACGTCGTATCCGCCTGAAACAGAATGGGTGAATACGCCTCCTGTGCCGAACCGGTCATCCGGCGTCCCATCAACATTTAATCGATACACCACGGCCTGATAAACATTATTAGGGGCGCTGGTCCCGGCCACCAATATTTTACCGTCTCTTTGTAAAGCCAGACCCCAGGCATAATCATAGTCAGCCGTTGTGCCCAGGCGCACGACTCCGTTTATCCCAAAATCTTTGTCCAATACGCCGGTTGAGTCGCATCGCAAGACCATGATATCAGAATTGGCCGTGTTCCCTGCGCCGCCGACCACCAGAATCCGGCCATCCGGTTGAAGAACTACCAGGTCGCCAAAGTCATCATAATCACCTGCGCTGCTGTAGGTAAAGACTCCTCCAGTGGCAAACCCGGTGTCCAGCGTTCCATTGGGCAGGTATCTGAGCAGGAGTACGTCTTCCTTGGTCTTTCCTTTGAAGACGCCATTGCCGGTTTGAATGATTTTGCCGTCAGGTTGCAGCGTAATTCCAAATCCGTAGGTATCTCCCTGGCCGGTTCCGGAATAGGTGGCCACTCCCCCGGTCCCGAAGGAATTATCCAGCAACCCGTTGGAGTTATACCTCAATATGATGGCATCCTTTTGTTTGCCGTTGAAAGACTCGCACGAAACCAGAATTTTCCCGTCCGGCTGAACTGCCACCCCGCGGCCGGTATCAGTGCCGCCGCCCGGTCCGATATATACCACTACTCCGCCGTTGCCGAATGTGGTGTCCAGGGTCCCGTTGGAGTTTAAACGCATAGTCAAGACGTCGTTATTGCCGTTGGTCTGCGTTCGGCCCACCACCACTATTTTTTCATCCGGCTGAAGGGTCAGTCCAAAAGCCATGTTGTCACCACTTCCGGAGTAGAAAAATGTACCTCCCGTGCCAAAGCCGTTGTCCAGCGATCCGGTTGAATCATACCTGAGCACCAGCAGCTCGTTGTGTTTGCCGTCATTACTGTATCCAGCCACCACTATTTTTCCATCCCGTTGAATGGCCAGTTTAGTCCCTCTATCCCGGATATCGGATTTAGAGCTAAACAGGGCATATCCCAACGGTGAATTAAAGGAAGTGTCCAGGGTTCCGGGATCTGTAGATGAATCAGAGCCGCATCCCGATAATGCCGGCCCTAACCAGCCGGCCAAAATGAACACCAGGATAAACGACAGAGTGTGTTTCTTAGATCGATTCATTTTATTTCTCCTTCTTCGTCAGGTTTTTCGCCGACCGGATAGGGTTGCACCTCCGCCCCAATACCGTTGAATTAAGGCAACGACGTTAAGATTCCTCGCTTTGCTCGAAATGACAGAAAAGCGGACCATCCGGGATGACGAAGTCAACTTGTCATTCCGACCAGAGCAAAGAATCTTATCACATCTGAAGATGGTCAAGCCACACCTAAATTCAACGGAATTGGGACGGACTCAAGCCCGTATCCTTAACTTGGCGACAAAGATATGCAAAAAACTAACCGAACAATGCTGAATTCGGGTGGCTTATAGTTATTACCTTTGCGCAAAAAGACCTGGCAGGATGAGGCTAATGCCGGTAATGATCGTGGGATAACTTATTACGTGGCTCAACCTGTCGGGTGATACCCCTTCGGCTCGGCAGTCTAATGTTACTATGTGTCCGCC
>JADFYC010000061.1:13104-13667 GCA_015233295.1 Deltaproteobacteria bacterium
ATATAATTTTTCTGGAGGCAGGTAGATTTCAGGCAGGGCGGAACGGCAAAGGACACATTGGTATGGTTGGAATCCGCGTCCATGTCCGTCAGATACAAGAAGCCATCCGGTGGGTTCAACATCGGATGATGCAAAGTGACATCTTGGGTGAGGTCGCGAACTATATTCGACACGGTCATAAGTGTCACTTCTGAGCACTACTGTTGCTGGTTAATTGTATAGGATAACCGGCACCAGGTCATCTCGAAAAGGGACAATTATGACCGTTCTTTCCGGCCGGCTCTACCCGAGAGGTTGGGTTTCTCCAACCCCCAGGGGGGCTCGTCTGTCCCGGACAAAACAGTTTCCGGGCTTACTCTTCGCATACTTCTTAACCTCGGCCGACCGTTCTCCAATCTCGGCCAGGGTGCATTGTCCGTAACAATCGATAATGGCAAGAGAAATTGAAACTAGGGGGAATTGCCTTTCTTGTCCGTCCCGTCCCTTGGCCAGTATCCACCCACGCTCCCGGTCACTGACATTATAAGAGGCGCTTGACAATCGTTTAAAAAGACGCACGACGC
>JADFYC010000062.1 GCA_015233295.1 Deltaproteobacteria bacterium
TAGTCCTCCATCCGGCGTCTTCAAGTTTTTCTTAATGAAATCAACGGCTCGGCTCGCGGCAACAGCATATGATTTATCCCCTAAGGCCTGAGCCCCTTTAGCCATGGCGGCGATCATCAGACCATTCCAAGAAGTGATTATTTTGTCATCCTTTAGAGGATGAACCCGCTTGTCCCGGGCCGCGAACAATTTTTCCCGGGCCGCCTCCAACCTGGATTCCAACTCCGTCGGGCTGATTCCGGCCAGTCGGGCAAAATCTGCGGCCGGGATGGGTATGTTGGGGATACTGCTGCCCTCCTCAAAGTTGCCGGCGGAGGTGATATCGTAAAAACGGCAGTAAAGCCCCGCCTCTTCCCGACCCAAAACGGCTGCTACTTCTTCTGGCCGCCACACGTAAAACAGCCCTTCCCGGCCCAGGGTGTCCGCGTCTTCGGCTGAATAAAATCCCCCCTCCGGGTCGGTCATGTCGCGGATGACGTAGGTGAATATCTCCCTGGCCACCCGCGCATAGGTCTGATCGCCGGTGACCTGGTAGGCCTCCACGTATGCCATGGCCAACAGGGCCTGATCATAGAGCATTTTTTCAAAGTGCGGAACCAGCCACTTTTCATCAACGGAGTACCGGTGGAAGCCAAGTCCGATCTGGTCGAATATACCGCCATGCCGCATCGCTTGCAGAGTTTTTTCCACCATCTTCAGGGCTGACGGCATCTTATCCCGGTCATGCCGGCGCAACAGAAAGGTCATGTGATGGGGCGTGGGAAATTTGGGGGCCTGGCTGAATCCGCCCTGCTGGGGATCAAAAGCCGTGGTCAACTGATCATAAGCCCTGTTTAAGACCGATATGTCCATATCCGGCGGGGCGCCCAGGTCTTTTACCGGCTGGTTGACGGCCTGATTGATGGCTTCGCAGGATTGGAGCACCCGGTTAGGTTCTTTTCTCCAGACATTATTAATCTGGGCAAGGACATCTAAGAATCCAGGCATCCCCATCCGGCTAAGCTTGGGGAAGTACGTCCCGGCATAAAAAGGTTTTTGATCCGGAGTCAAGAAGACGGTCAGGGGCCATCCACCCCGGCCGGTCAGGGCCTGGCAGACGAACATGTAGATTTGATCCACATCCGGCCGCTCCTCCCGATCCACCTTAACGGACACGAAGTTCTTGTTTAAATAGTTGGCCACGTCAATATCTTCAAAGGATTCGTGGGCCATCACGTGACACCAATGGCAGGTGGCGTAACCAATGGACAAAAAAACAGGTTTGTTTTCCTGTCTGGCTTTTTCAAAAGCCGAGTCAGACCAGGGATACCAGTCTACCGGGTTATCCGCATGCTGAAGGAGATACGGGCTTTTTTCATGGGCTAATTGATTAGGCATATAGAGCCTCCATTGATTTTACCACAATCCGAAACGACTTGCAGTCACTAAACTCCAGGCTGATCGATGATCATTAACTCGTCCAGCCGCCGTTTAGGCACGTGAAGCCGGTCATCATCATCCAACCAGTAACGGACATCTTCCGCACCCGCGGCCATTTCCTCAGCCACAGGGTCTTCGTCCGGCGCTCCCAGAGCTACGACCAGCTTGGAGGTCAAATGCTCCGGCAAATGCAAAATTTCTTTTAACCGATCACGATCCGCCGAGGCAATTAGGCAGGTGCCCAGGCCGAACTTACCGGCTCCAAAACTGATAGCCGCGGCAGCCAGACCCACGTCCATCCCCACATCATAGGATTTGAGTCTGGTGTCCTGAAGAATAATGATATAGCCCATTGGCCGGTGTCCCTCTGGAGGATTCCGTTTGGGCGTGACATAAGCAGCCCAGCGCAAGGTCGAGAACACCTCAGCCAGACGATCGGGGTGCTTGACGACCAAGAATTTGAGCGGCTGAAAATTGGCTCCGGTCGGGCTTAACCTGGCCCCATTAACCAATTCGACCAAGACCTCGTCGGGAATCGGGTCAGGCTTGAATCGTCTGATAGACCGCCGCTTAATGATCGCGTCCATGACATCCATTAGTCCTTATCTCCTCTTTCCGTCAAAATTGAAATCTCATGTCCCCTGCCCTGCCGTCTACTCAATTCCGTTGAATTAAAGCAACGGCGTTAAGATTTCTCGCTTCGCTCGAAATGACAGGTAGCTTTGCTCGAAATGACAGGTAAGTGGACCATCCTGAAGTACGATATAAATTTGTCATTCCGAGGGAAGCGAGGAATCTTATCACATCCGAGCCTCATACTTTCTTGAAAAAGAGTAATCTCCGGCGCAAACCACCATAACTTATTATATTACCCTGAACCGGGAAAGAACAAAAGGAAAAAATTAACGAACAAGGCAAATTTTCCCAAAAAGCCGGCCGGAGGAATCTAATCGGCCTGCTCGCGAAGATGTGGCCTACAGGCGATTTAGCTTGCAAACAAACTCCAATGCTCATAAGATTAAAAGGAGCTGTTGCCGATGGTTTGCCGGCAGGTCGGCCGCATCCCCAGGCGAAACGCTTTTCCGGCTGACATAACTTCATAATGGCCGATGTCAAACAAAGGAATCAGGCATGGACAGGAAGATATCCCTGGTAGATATCATCGAGAAGTGGACGCGGGCTTTTCCCGGCATGGGCGGTTATCTTGACCGGGAACGCAGCCGGGAGCTAGATAAGCGAATCAGGACTACCTTGGCGGCAGAACTGGATGCGCAGAAAGAGGTTATCGAAAACGTCATATCTGAAATCGTGAACCAGGGGCGGTTGACCGGTCTAGGCCGGTTAGGAAAAATCACAAGTAAAATGGCCCGGCTGGCGGACACCATCCGCTTTGCCCCGTATGGTTATTCCGGAGCATTTGACCCCGTCAAGGTAGATGGGGAACGGCTGGCCGCAGTGTATACCTTTGACCTGGGATTGAAAGCGGATCTGGCCGGACTGACCGGGCTGGTGTCAGAGATAGCCGCAGCAGGTGAACAGGCGGGTGATAAAGTAGTCGCGTTGGACAAACAACTCAATGAGATTGACGAAAAGTTCAAGCAACGAGGTGCGATTTTAACCTCGGCCGGAGGAGCGGATAGTGGGCCTGGCAATTGAGATACTAGAATGGTTTGACGAGACCGGGGAGGAAATGGTCCATCGCATCCCGGAGGCCGGTTCGACGGATATCAAGATGGGGGCCCAGGTGGTGGTGCGGGAGAACCAGGCTGCGGTCTTTTTCCGGGACGGTAAGGCCTATGATGTGTTGGGTCCGGGCCGTCACACCCTGACCACCCTGAATATCCCGGTGTTGACCCGAGCCTTAGCCCTACCATACGGTTTTAAAAGCCCTTTCCGAGCCGAGGTATATTTTACCAATCTGAAAGTCTACCCAAACCTCAAGTGGGGCACAGCCGAACCGGTGGCCTTTCGGGATTCCGAATTGGGTGTTGTCCGGCTCCGCGGGTTCGGCATTTATACCATGCGGATTATTCAGCCTATTTTGTTCATTAATACCTTGGTGGGAACCCGAGGGATTCTGGATACTAATGGAATATCCGGGTATCTTAGAGAAGTAATCGTGTCCCGGCTGAATGATCTGCTGGGAGAACTCCTAACTTCCGTATTCGATTTACCCAAGCTCTATGATGAACTGGGCGTAGCACTGAAATCCCGGGCCAGTGATGACTTTAATCGCTACGGCATTGCCTTGACCGACTTGTTTATCAACTCCATCACTCCTCCTGAAGAAGTTCAGAAGATGATCGATGAGAAGTCGGGAATGAAGGCCGTGGGAGATATGAATCAGTTCATGCGGTTCAAGGCGGCCAAGGCCCTGGGTGACGCGGCCCGAGGCGGTGGCGGCAGTGGTACCGGCGCAGCAAACGGCATGGGGGTCGGGTTAGGCGCCGGACTGGGGATGATGATTCCTCAAATACTCAGGGGCGCCTTGGATGGCCAGACTGACCAGAGTCCCACCGTGGTCGGGAGTACCTGTCCAAAATGCCATTCCTCGATTCCGTCCGGAGCCCGGTTTTGCCCTAATTGCGGTGACCAAATAGTCAAGTTTAATAAATGCCCCCAGTGCGGTAAAACCCTGCCGCCGGAAGCTAAATTTTGCATGATGTGCGGCGCCAAACTGGAGAAACCGCAAAATCGTTGCCCTGACTGTGGAACGCCTGTGCTGCCGGAAGCCAGATTCTGCAATAACTGCGGGGCAAAAATGAAATAACCGCCTGTCTTGAATTTGGATGGATAAATCCGGATTAGTCGGATAAAGCATGGATTACTCCTGGCCTTCCATAACAGGCTTGAATTCAATAATTATCTCCGTACCCCTGGATCGATTAACCTTCATCCGACCTCCAATTTGATTGATTAATACTCCAACCAACTCCAAACCCAGGGTATTGGGATTAACTACATCCACGTCCTCCGGAAGTCCCACGCCATCATCTTTAACCCTTAAGGTCATCAATGTTTCGGCTGATTGCCCCATGGTGACTTCGAGTGTTCCTTGGACATTGCCTGGGAAGGCGTACTTTAGGCAATTGGAAACCAGTTCATTGCAGATAAGGGCGCAGGGGATGGCCTGGGTTATGGTCAGGTGGACGCCCGGGGCTTTAATCAAGGTGCAGATATGTTTGTCCTGGCAGGCATATAGGTCGCACAAATGTTCCACCAAACGCATCAGATGTGTTTCCATGTCGATCGAGTCGAATCTCTTGCTTTGATACAATTGGCTGTGCACGATAGCCATAGAATGGATTCTAGACTGGGCGTCCCGCAGGAGATTTCGACACTCTTGGGTCCGGCATTTCATCCCACTCAACTCCAGAAGACCGGACATGATCTGGAGGTTATTCTTGACCCGGTGTGGATTTCTCTTAGCAAAGTGACCTTTTCGTTGAGAGAAGCCCGAATGCATTCCTCTTTCAGCTTAGTTTCGGTGACATCACTGATGCAAGCCACAAACCCTTTTAGCACGCTCCCATCTCCGAAATCCGGCAGGTAAGTCCCGCTAACATAGCGGAGGCCAAATCTGGGATGGATTATCTTGGTCTCGAATTGAACCCGTTTCCCGGATAATGCCTCCTCAATATGAGGTTGAAAATATTTATAAATATTTTCAGGCAGAAATTCCCTGACGCTTTTTCCGGTTATCTTGTCGAGTGAGTCACCGGCCCATTCCTGGTAGGCGCTATTATTAAAGAGATACCTTTGGTTACTGTCGATATAAGCCACGAGTGTGGGTAGGGCGTTGGTTATCATCCGCAACTGGGTTTCGCTTTGGCGCAAAGCTTCTTCGGCTCGTTTGCGACCGGTAATGTCTGTGCCGAACACGGCGAATCGAGCTACTTTGCCCTGCCGGTCAACCACGGGATGAATTGTGACATCAAAGAATCGCCCCAGATACTCTTTTTCGAAATGCACAGAGTCTCCCGGACATATCCCTTTTTGATCTTGCCCGGTGAAGTGCTTAATCAAACATATCGGAAAACACTCTTCCAACCGTCGCCCGACGAGTTCTTCGGCCTTTTCTTCCAAAAGCCGTGCCCCGACTTGGTTAACCGCGATAATGACGCCGGCGGTGTCCGTCAAGACTGCCGCGGCGGGGGACGCGTTCAGGAGGGCCCGGGCCGTTTCTTCACTCTCTCTTAAGCGTTCCGCTTGGCTGGATTCATTCAATTGACTGGTTCTATCTTCCGTCTTTCGTTCCGTCTCGGAACATAACCGCTTAAGCGCTTCTTCAGCCTGTTCCCTTCTGGTAATCTCAATCTGTAATTCTGCATTCGACGCTTCCAACTCAGCCGTCCGTTTCTCAATCAGCCCTTCCAGATGGTTCCGGTATTTTTTAAAATGTTCACCCTGATCTATCTTGCTTAGAACGACTTCAACCGCCACTTTAAGTTCAAATTCATTGATTGGTTTTACGATGAATCCATCTGGTTGCGCGTTTTTGATCCTCTCTAAGACGTGATCATCCGCATGACCGCTCATGAATATTATCGGAGTGTTAAGTTCACCTTTGATTATTTCGGAGGCGTCAAGGCCGTCTAAGCCGCCCGGCATGACGATGTCCATCAACATCAAGTCGGGTTTGAAGTTTCTGGCCAATTCCACGGCCTTTTCTCCCGACGCGGCAGTTCCGACCACCTGATGACCAAAGGTCTCCAAACGCTTTTTCAACTGCATGATCAAAACGGCTTCATCGTCGGCAAGTAAGATCCTGGCCATTTATTTCCTCAGGGGTAGACACTAAAGTTGTAATAAGCTGATATTAATTATGTTCTAATCTTAAATTATAGATTCAAGAGTTGGATTGCCATCTCTCTTGGGATATCAGGGTCAAGCTGTCTCCCGGTCACGCCCGAATGACATCCACCGGCTGGATAGTCAAGGCTTTTTGGGCCGGATAGATCCCGCCCATCATGCCCACGGCCAGAGATGCAACAAAAGAAAAGACAAAGCCGGCCGGTGAAATTGTGACCGGTAGGTCGAAAGACGTTAGAGCCACCAGACTGATAACCACTCCGGCTACTACCCCTACGGCGCTCCCGGCGAAGGAAATAAAGGAAGACTCCATCAAGAATTGAAAGACGATGTCCCTCCGCTTAGACCCTACCGCCCGTCTGATGCCGATTTCCAGCCTCCGTTCGCTGACCATCAAAATCATGATGGACAATATGCCCAGGCTGCCGATCAAAAAGGAAATGGTAGCCGCAATAGCGCCCAGGACATTTACAGCATTCATCGCTTGAGTCTTGAGAGCCATGACGTCTTTAAGATCAATAACGGTAAAATCGTCTTTTTGCCCCGGCTTTATTTTGTGCCGTTTTCGCAAGATGTTTTTCATTTCCTCGGTTGCGGAGTCAATGACTTGACCACCCATCGCGGTTACGTAGACGGCGCTGATGAAATCATGATTGACCAGTCGTTTGAGGAACGTGTTTAGCGGAATAAACACCTGGTTATCTTGGTCCAGGCCGGACAGGTCGGCCCCCTTCTCTTCCATCACGCCGATGACCTCAAAGGGTACCCGTTGGATCAGGATTGTTTTTCCATAGGGATCCTTATCCCCAAAGAGCTTTTGGACCACCTTCGCCCCCAGCATCACGACCCGTCGGGAACTACTGTCGTCGGCCTCAGAGATAAATCGTCCTTGGGCCGTTTGAAAGTTTCTGACCGTAGCGAAATTGGGCGCTATCCCGTTGACCAGAATCGAGTTCAGGATGAGTTGCCCGGCCCTGAGATTAAATGTTTTGTTGCTTGACGGTGAGGTATCCTTAATGAAACGCGAGCCGGCCAACAAGGCGACCGCGTCCGCAGGCTTGAGAGTGGTGGCGTCACTCAGCAATCTTATCCCAGTGGCATGTTTGAGGACCTGTCCGCTTCGTACTATGATCAGGTCCTGGCCTAGTTTGGCCACCTCCAGTTCGGTTTTCTTGATTAATGAGGACGACAAGTTAGACACAACAATGAGAGATACCGTCCCCAGAAAAACCCCCATGATGGCCAAAGCCGACCTGAGCTTAAAATTTTGGTGTGACTCCATGGCCATGGTCAGGTTGAGCAGTATCCTCCTCATTCTCGAACCGCCTTAATCGGCTCCAGATTAGCCGCTCTGGAAGCCGGTTGCAGGCCGAAACCGATACCGATCGCCCAGGACAGAAGCAATCCCACCACAGCCGACTTCCATGAAAAGTAGATCGGAAACTCAGCGACCATGGTCAATAGTTTGGAAGAAACCAGGCCCAGCAGAAATCCGACCACGCCTCCGGCCGTAGTGATCATGACTGCTTCGGCCAAAAACTGGAACAGAATATCTCCCTTTTTAGCGCCGATAGACCTCCGGATGCCTATTTCCCTGGTCCGTTCCTTAACCGACAATAGGAACAAATTGGCCAGGACAAATCCCGCCCCGATCAAACAAATAACTCCGGCCAGACCTAAAAAAACGATCAAAGATCCGGTTAACGCCACTAAAAACTTGATGATTTCCATGGGAGAAATGATTCTAAAATCGTTAGGCTGATCATCGGCCAGGGCATGCCGTTGTCGTAAAAAAAGTTTCATCTCGTTTTCATAATGGCCCAGGTTTTCTTGATCCAGAAATCGGATTCGAAATAAAGTGACATATCTGGTTTCGTTGATAATTTTTCGCATCACCGTGGACACGGGCATAATCAACCGGTTATCCAGATTCACTCCGGTGGGGCTCATGCCCCGTTCTGAAAGCACCCCAATGATCTGGACAAGCACCTGCTTGACCATGACGAATTTACCCACCGGATTTTCAGTTCCAAACAATTCTCTTAACAGATCCTGACCGATTAGTCCGACATTCTTCAGACCGATTACGTCGTTTTCGGACAGATCAGAACCTTCGATGACCGGCCAGCTCCAGGCGGAACTATAATCACTAGTGGAACCGATAATCAGTGTTTGATACTTATTGTTTTTGTAAGAAGCGGTTGTTCCTTCGACGGCCATCAGCGGAGCGGTCAGATAGGCGCTGGTAAATGCCTGTCTGGCGGCCTCGACATCAGCTAAGGTGATGGTCTTTGTCCGCTGTCCTACGGCCCGGGCTTCATCACTCCCAGCGATAACCATAAGCGAATCCGGCCCGAACCGCTCCACCATCAGGTATGCCTCATGAAACGCCCCTTCCGTGGTCGCCACAATGACCGTAATAGCCGAAATGCCCAGGGCGACGCTAACCAGGCAGAAGAAGGTTCTCACCTTGAATGCCCGAACCGCCATCAGCGCCTGGGCAAGTATCCTGATCAGGCGCATCATATTTTGTTGTGACTCTTCAACGGGGTATAGCCTCAGCATTCAAAAAAAGGCATAACGTGTGGGGCGCAGAGAGAAGAACGAGATGACTAAGGAATTTTATCGGGATATGCGGTGGGCGGAAGAAACTCTCGGCGCCCACTTTTGTTTCCTCTATGACCTCCGAGTTATGCTTAAAAAATCGGGCCAATGACTCAATTAAAGTCGGAAGAGCCGGAGAGCAACGCTGGAACCGGTCAGGTCTCCATCAGGCCGTCCTTAATCCGAACAATTCGAGATGCGTACCCGGCGATGTTGGGGTCATGGGTGATAATGATCACGGTCTTGTGGTCGGCGTTCATGCGGACAAAAAGCTTCATGATGTCTTCAGCCGTCCGGCTATCCAACTGCCCCGTGGGTTCATCTGCCAGGAGGAGTTCCGGGGAGTTAATCAAGGCCCGGGCAATACCGGCCCGCTGTTGTTCCCCGCCGGAGAGCAGGGCCGGTTTAGACCTGGTCCGGTGTTCCAATCCCACCATCCGCAACAGGTCAACCGCCCGGCCGGCCGCGTCGTTTTTCGATTTCATGGTGTAAAGACTTGGGAGCAAAACGTTTTCGTACACGGTGGCGTACGGGATGAGGCAAAAATTCTGGAAAACGAAACCGATGTGTTCATTCCTGATAACGGACAGTTCATCATCGGTCAGCTTGGTCACGTCCCGGCCGGCCAAGACATACCGGCCATCGGTTGGAACATCCAGGCATCCGATCAGGTTCATCAACGTTGTTTTACCCGATCCGGACGGACCCATCACCGCCACGAACTCTCCCCGGCGAACATTCAGGTCGATCCCCTTCAAAATGGCCACGTCTTGGTCGGCAATCCGAAAGCTTTTGGTCACCTGATCCATCAGGACCATCGGCTGGGTAATTTCATCCATATTTCTTGACCTTACTGTCCGACTTCCAGATTCAGCCCGGATTCGACGTCCTATCGCCAGGCAAGCCCCAGGAGAATGGCGATAGGGACTGTTTCCTTCTAATTACCGGTTTTTTTCTCGACCGGTAGGATCAGCTTGGTGGCCAGTTCATCTCCAGCCTTTAGGCCCGAAATAATCTCCGTCCGATCCTCTCCCCTGATGCCGGTCAGCAACTGGATTTTTTCGACTTTGTTAGGACCAATGACCTTGTAGGCGATTTGCTTCCCTTTTTCAAACTTCCCCGCGGCATTGGGGACAGTCAGGATACTGGGCTTCCGGCTAAAAATGACCTTAACATAGGTGGTCATCTCCGGCCTCAGAAAGGCGGCGTCTTCACGTGTTACTTTAACAATGGCCAAATAATAAACTATATTGTCCTTAGTTATCGGCTGTGGATAGATTTTTTCCACCAGTCCGCCAAAAGTCTTTTCCGAGAAAGTATCCACCCGATACTCCACCTGCCGACCGAGCGCAACGCGGCCGATATCAGTTTCGTCTACATAGGTCCACAGCTCCAATCGCTCAGGATCCAACACTGTGACCAGGTTGGGCGCCTGGAGTCCGGACACGATTGTTTCCCCTTCTTGGGCTGTAACGGCTGACACTACACCATCAATGGGCGCATAAATCTTGGTGTAGCTGTATTTTATTTCTTCCTGTCGTAATTTTGCGGTGATTTCCTTTATCTGGCTTTGAAAGATGTCTTGTTGAGTTCGGTACTCCAATTCCAGCCGGTTTTGCACAGCCGTGGCCGCGTCAATTTGGTTCCTGGCCTTATCATAGGCATCTTGGGCTGCGGCTTTTCGGTCAACCAGGTTCTTTTGCCGGTCAAGTGAGAGTCGGGCGTATTCACTGTTGGCCTTGGCTTCTTTGATCTTATATGGATAGACCAATCTGGTTTGTTCCAAATTATCCTGAACCGTGGTCAGGGAGGCTTTGATTTGTTCAATTGACCTGAGAATTTCTCGATCATCAATCAGGGCCACAAGTTGACCCTGGGTGACTCGGTCGCCTATCTTGACGTTCATCTTGACTATGGTGCCCGTGGCTCTGGCCCCAATCTTAACTTCGGCCCCCACCTGAGCTTTAATTATGCCGGTCGCCACCAGTACGCCTCTGAGATCATTGACCTCCGCCTTGGCGGTTTCCAGCACCTGGACTTCCGGTTTCTTAAACAGACGTCCATAAGCTATAAAACCACTCGCGCCCAGCACCGCCGTAATTACCACAAAGACGATAAATTTCCTCACCAATGACCTCAGCTAAAGGAGCTTGCCCAGCAGTTGTTTGACATGATCCAGACATCCTGGATCGATATCAGTGAATTGCAGGCCCACATTATATCGATTGCGCGCCAGTCGCCTCACCCATCGAACCTGCCCCACGGCCTGAACATATCCGGCAGCCGGGTGCTGATTATCCTCCTTTTCAATGCGATAACCCAATACCTCAGGCAGGACTCTAATCTCTAATTCCGTCCCCAGGGAGTATGATTCATAGGTTTCAAGAAGAATTCCTCCCACACTGATATCACGTAAGATTGACTCCTTATATCCCCGGGCCGAGTCTTGAGTGGGCCGGTATTGGACGAACCTGGAGTATCTGTGCCTGGTTAGTTGTCTTTTTTCTTCAGATCGGGAGATGTAGGTATGGACAACCCGTCCTCTTCCGGGGGGACCCTTAACCACCGTGATACCGATGCCGGTAGCACCCAAGTGGGGCATTTCTTTAAGCTTCTCCACCATCCGCGCGGTCAGGGTATTATCGGCTTGCAGCAGCAAGTTCCCGGTCGGCCCGAATAGATCTTCAGCCAGAATCATACCTGGGGCCAGGTCTTCTAATGAAACCACTATGACCTCTGGTTTCCAGAAACTATCCGCCTTTTCTTCCAAATAGATCCGGAAGGCGGCGACCAAATCGGGATCGAACCAGGTCGATGATTTTTCTTCTATTTCATTTAATAACTCAACATCGGAAAAATTTATATCGGGTGAGTCCAGAGATTCCCTAAAAAAAGAGACAATCCGCAGAATACGCGAACCAAGCGGGATCTGGTTTAGGAGACGTTTATCTGGAAATCCGGTTCCGTTGAAGTTCTCAAATTGACTCTTAAGCAATTTGGCGATGCGGTCATCACTGTAAGCGCTAGTCATGATTTCATAGGCGTAAAGGGATACATCCCTTACGGACTCAAAGCCGCCGTCTAGTCGTGAAATCGGCACCCGTGAAGTTTCGCGAGGTAATAATAGCCGACCCACATCGGCCAGGTAGGCCGCCATCCTGACCTCTTCCACCTCTGGGGGAGATAATCCGGCCTGGGTGGCCAGATAGGCCGCAGCCTGGGCGGCAGGTTCAATCCTGGGAGTGATCCAGGGAATTTTTAACTCAAGCATTCGTCTGAAGATCGCCTTGACGTGGGCGGCTACGACCGGAAGCTGATCTCTTAGTTCAGTAATTTCTTCGTGAAGGTCATCCAACTGATGTTTTGATTCGACGATGCGGACTATCCGATCCAGATCTGGAATTAGACACAGGACATTTTGGCGGTCATAAGCCAGGGTTACGCCCTTAAGGTCATCAGGCAAAGAGGCGCCTTCGGGCATAATTAAAATCAAGCTTCCAGGTTTGCTCGTAGTATTCGAGGCCAGCCATCTGAAAAAGTTGATTCCATCAACCGCGGGAGGCTGATGACTAGAAATGACCAGATCCGGGACCAATCGTTCAAGCAACGACATGGCCTCCGAACTCTCAGTTGTGGCAAAGACGTCAGCCAGGAGGTTAGAGACGAAATGATCCTTTAGCGCGGTCACATGGGATGGCAAGTGATGCAGGATGACTACCCGAGGGCGAAAAAATTGTTCAATCATATCAGTCTCTTTTTTACATAATCCGATTGATCTTCGGCTTATTTCATCATAATCAACACGCTGACCCGACGATTTCTTGCGCTTTCCGGATGCTCTGGATCCGCCAGCCGGTTATCGGCGTACCCTCTGATTTCCTTCACCCGATCTTTGCCCAGACCTTCGTTTTCCAATATTTTCCGCACGGCATCCGCCCGGTCACAGGAAAGATTCCAGTTGGTGTAATCTTGCCGACCGACGAAAGGCCGGCTATCCGTGTATCCCTCTACCACTAGGCTACTCGGCATGTCCTGCAATTCTTTAGTGAGAACGTCTAGAATCTCCCGGAACTCAGGGGAAGGAGAGGAGCTGCCGGTTTTGAAGATTTCGTTACCTGGGCAAACAGGAGATCGATCTCCGGCATATCGAATTACTGATGCCGGCCCATGGCCGGACCGGATGACGCTTTTTCTTTGCTTGACATTTCCTGAGTTCTTGAGATACTAACAGGATAATCTTGGCGGAGATAGGTTTGCCGTCTGCCAAATTTCGGCCTGGGCAAGTGGGCCCGGCCCGGTGTGTTGGAGATGCTGGAGCCGATACCGATAACCTAAAAACATAACAACATACTGATTGCCGCTTTAATCTATGGATGACTTCTACCATTTAATGACATCTGAAGAGCTTTGCGCCTTGATTGATCAATTCGGGCCGGTGGATAAACAGACCGTTTCCCTAAAAGAAGCGCTCGGTCGGATCACCGCCGAAGAGATAACTTCTCCCGATGATCTGCCTGAATTCAATCGAGCCACCATGGACGGTTATGCTGTCCGGGCCAGAGATTCCTTTGGAGCCACGGAGGCCATGCCGGCGTTGTTTAGCGTGGTCGGAGAAGTTCATATGGGCGCTCCGGCCGGAGTCGATGTCGGGGTGGGGGAGGCCGTCCGGATTTGGACGGGCGGCATGTTGCCCCATTCAGCCGATGCGGTGGTAATGATCGAATATTCTCAGGAAGTAGATGACAAGACCGTAGAGATAACCAGAGCGGTCAG
>JADFYC010000063.1:0-405 GCA_015233295.1 Deltaproteobacteria bacterium
GCAAAGGCGGCGGTAAACTTGGGGGGCATATGTTGGACTATGGCAATTCCCGGAGAATTGGCCGGCATCCTGATCAGGACGTTCTTGATCGCTTCCGTTCCGCCGGTGGACGCGCCCAGGGCGACCACTTTGTTGGTGGTCTTGGCCAGAGCAGTAGGGATGGACAGAGGCTTGTCCCGGTCGGCTGCTGGACTATTTTGAGGGTTCTTGAACCGGTGCCGGACCAGGTAGGCCGCCCGAACTTTTTCCACCAGTTGGTCGCCCATTTCGCCCACCGAGTAGGATGAACCCGGTTTGGACATAACCTCCACTGCCCCGGAGGCCAGGGCCTCCATGGCCAGGACACCTCCCTTTTCGGTCAGAGAACTAATAATAATCACCGGTAGGGGGTAGTATTTCATCAAC
>JADFYC010000063.1:480-13557 GCA_015233295.1 Deltaproteobacteria bacterium
CACATCGGGGGCCAGTTGGACGATCTTGTCTCTGGCCACGTAAGGATCGGGCGCGGTGGCCACGACTTCGATGTCGTTTGTCTTTGACAGAATCTCAGAGAAAATCTTACGGACGACAGCCGAATCATCTACAACTATTACCTTGATTTTTGACATAGCAGATCTTTGTCGGTTATCTGGTTAGTTAAGATTTCGTTGGGCTAGTTCCAGACGGGGGTAAAACATCACCAACAGCATATCCAGATCGTTTTGGGTGAGCTTAAACCGCTGGAGCGCCCCGGTATCGGCCGCCATCGGCAACCCGACCACGCCCACTCCCACCCCAAGGAATAGGACCAGGTTGTTGGCCAGGTAAACCAGGGCCGTAAGGTCCGAGGCCGTGGGCGCCTGTTCCGGCTCGTGATGAAAGGTGATCGCACTGACCATGGGCTCGGGGAATTTCCATTCCAGGGCGATCAATCCGCCCAACTGGCCGTGATCCATGCCGATAATCAGCCCTTCCGCCTCAGTGAAAGGTTTGCCCTGGCCAACCAAATCCTGAATAAGCAGGAATTCTTCCGCAACGAACTGGGCCAGGACCAATTTCCCGATGTCATGAAGCAAGGCGGTGGTAAATAACAGGGGCAGGTCTGGCCATCCAACTTTTTCTCCGAGTAGCTCGGCCATGGTGGCTACAGCCATGGAATGCTGCCATAATTCACCGGGCGCTAGGCAATAGCCGTCATGTTCGCCCTGGTAGAGGGGCAAAATACCTGAAGCGACCAAAAGTTGATGGGTATTTTTGTGGCCCAGCATGGTCAGGCCATCCCGCAGGCTGGTGACTTCTCGATTAAGACCAAAGTAGGCAGAATTACATAGTCTTAAGACATTAGCCGTGACGGCCTGATCGTATATCAGGACCTGGGCCAGTTGCTGGTTGGAAACATCCGGCTTCTTTAGCATATCCAAAGCCCGGCGCACGGTCTTAGGAAACGGAGGAAGGTTTTTGACTTTCTTTACCACCTCAAATATGTCGGTCATAGCTCCACCATTTCCTCGCCGGGCATCTTGACCAGAACCCGGCCGGTGGTGATGTTGAGACGCATGGTCCGGTTGGTCACGCCACCCACCGTCTGGGAGACGATGCGCACGTTGTTCCTAGACAGGATATTCACCAACGCCTCGTAGTTTCGTCGACCTATGTTGAAAAAATTGGTTTCATCCATAATTTGGGAACCGCCGGCCACCTTGACCACCAGGCGATTCTTTTTGGCGCCCATAGCGTAACATGTCCGAAACAAAAGGGGTAGCCCCGTGTCCGCAAACATATACGGATTAGCTTTGGCTTTTGATGTATCTATCTGTGATTCTGGTAACATATAGTGAAGAAGACCGCCCACCTTAGCCACCGGATCATAAATGGCCACACCGATACATGAACCCAGGGAATAAGTGACCAGGACTTCGTCTTGATTACTCGACGTCTTCATGTCGGCAATACCGACAATCACATTATTCATAAGCAGTTCATTGTACATAGGAGTAACCATTACCGGTCACCTGCGGTATCCGGAGAATAGGATTCATTATAGGAAAAGCATAAAGCGGAAGACACGGAGAAAAAAACAGAGAACACTGCTGGTTTTTTTTATCCTCTACCCCCACATAACATCTATATGTCCTCTCTTTTTTCCATGTATCCTCTGGGCAGGGGTTTTATCAGGAGGTCATCGGCCATAAACCGGTCTTATAAAATATAGATAATTATTTGCTGTATATCGTTGGTTTCACATAGTTAAAAGAATGTTTTACCCCGGCCAGGCTTTCCGAATGTCCCACAAAAAGGTGGCCGTCTTCATCCAAGTGTTGGTAATATTTATTAACCAGAGTCTCTTGGGTGGACCGGTCAAAATAGATCATCACATTCCGGCAAAAGATAACATCGAAGGGCCGATTAAAGGGAAAAGGCTTCATCAGGTTCAGGTAACGAAAGGTAATGATATTCTGCAGGGTGTCTTTGACCCGAAAGTATCCTTGCCACTGGCCGTTGCCCCGCTGAAAATAGGTCCGCAGCATGTTGGGGGGAATGCCGGTGATCCTGTCCTTTTCATAAAGACCGGTTTGGGCCTTGTTTAGCACCTGGGTGGACACATCCGTAGCCAGTATTTTGATGTCCCAGCAGGTTCGATCAGGTAAGGCATCCAAGACCGTCATGGCAATGGAATATGGTTCCTCGCCCGTGGAACATCCGGCGCTCCACAGCCGCAACTGATTATTATATTTTCTGTTTTTTCTAAGGGTCAAGTGGGGAATAAGCGTTTCTTTCAGGAAGGTGAAGTGATCTGATTCCCTAAAAAAACTGGTGACATTGGTGGAGATGGCGTTGACCATGGCAATAACTTCATCTTGGTTCTGACCGCTCTTGATATATTCATAGTACTCCTTAAAGGAAGCCAGGCAAATCTCCCTAATCCTCTTGCTTAACCGGGCTTTCACCAATTCTTTTTTGCCTTCATGCAGATTAATGCCCACCTGCTGATAAATCAATTCCCGAAACCGTTGAAAGTCAGCGTCGGTACAGGCTATCTCGAGTATTAAGCCCGGTTGGCGCATTCAAATAACCCCGCCACATCTATGATCAGTCCAATTCGGCCGTCACCCATGATGGCTCCTCCGGCTATCCCCTTAAGTTTATTAAATGCCTCACCCATGCTTTTAATCACCACTTCTTGTTTACCGATCAAGGTATCCACCAGCAGACACCGCTTGATCGCCTCATTTTCTACCACCACCACCAGTCCTTCAGTGGGATTGGTAATGGAATCTGGAATGTTAAACAGGCGGTTTAATCGAATCAGGGGCAGGAGCCCATTCCGCAGTTTGATCGTTTCACCCGTCTGTTGAACCGTTATGATATCAGCCTGGTTAGGCCGGAAAGATTCTACTACGGAAAGGGTAGGAATGATATATCGTTCTTTACCGATCCCGACGATAATCCCGTCTATAATGGCCAGGGTCAGGGGGAAGCGGAGCATAAAAGAGGTGCCCTGCCCCGGAGATGATTCTATCTCGATCTGGCCTCTGAGTTCATTCACCACATTTTGGACCACATCCATGCCCACACCGCGGCCGGATACGTCAGTTATTTTTTCGGCCGTGGAAAACCCGGGGGCAAAAATCAATAGAAAAATCTCTTTTTCAGTTAATTCGGCGCCTTCTTGAATCAGACCTTTTTCCTCAGCCTTCCTGATAATCTTTTCGTGATTAAGGCCGCGGCCATCGTCCTTTATTTCTATCATCAATTTGCCGCCTTGATGGAAGGCGTTCAGAGTGATCAGGCCGGTCGAGGACTTGCCCGCCCGGTCGCGGTCGTCGGGATCTTCTATGCCGTGATCGACTGAATTTCTAATCAGATGGACCATCGGCTCATAAATCTTGTCGACCATCTTGCGGTCAAGTTCCGTCTCTTCCCCTGTGGTCACGAAGTTGATTTTCTTATTCGATTTTCTGGCCAGATCCCGCACCAGCCGGGACACCTTTTGAAACGTCAGCTTGATCGGAACCATTCTCAAGGACATGGCCGTGCGCTGAATTTCTGAAGTGATCCCGGTAAGTCGATTAAATTCGCGAGACAATCTTTGGTTCTGCTGAGCCAGAGCGGCAATGTCTTGGCTGACCATGGACTGGGCGATAACCAATTCCCCCACCATGTCCACTAAGTAGTCCAGCTTTTCGGTACCGACCTTGATCGTCTCTTGGGCTTCGACCTCCACGGCCTTCTGCTGATTGATGGCCTTAGCCACAACACCGGGCGTGACCAGCCCCTTTTCCACCAGCACCTCGCCGAAGAGCTTGCCTTCCTCCTTCATTTCCGGGGATTGCAGGGTCTGATCGATGTCCGAATAGGTGATCGCCCCCATCTCCACCAGCATCTCGCCAAGTGGGAGATTTTCCTTGGGCAGCACCACCGGCGCAGTTTCCGGGACAACTATCTGCCCATTAATTGAGAGATCTTCCTTCGGCGGCAAAACCGGCTCAGCCTCCGGAACAACTCCCTTTCCTTGAATAAGGTGATCGATCCGGTCCAGATATGGGGCCAGATCAAGTTGCGGTTCCACATCAAGGCTGCAAGCCAGGTTGTCCTTCAATTGTTTCAATAAATTGTTGATCACGTCCACTGATTCGAGAATCAAGTCCACCACCTGCGGAGTCATGGACATTTGGCCTTCCCGCACCTTGTCCAGGAGGTTCTCCAAATGGTGCGCAAAGGTATTGGTGGTGACCAGGTTGATAAATCCAGACACACCCTTGACGGTGTGGAAGGCCCGAAACACGGCATTAACCAAATCCGTGTTATCCGGGTCGGATTCCAGGTCGAGCAAATGCTTCTCTACCTCGCCCAGAATATCAGCAGCTTCGGTAATAAATTCATAACAAGTCTCTTTATCGGTTATTTTGTGTTCTGAAAGATTGGTCGCCGGTAGTTCACATGTGGGTTCGGCCGCGGGTCCCTCAGAGCATATCTCCGATAGGCCGAAAATATCCTTTAGCCGCGTCAGGTAATCCTTTATCTCATCATCTTTATTATTGCCTCTGGCTAGATCCTGGAGGAGGGTCACTCCTGAAGACAAAACCTCCGGTACCATTTTGGCAGCCTGGTGTCCCTGCTCTAAAATAGAAAATTCCACCACTGCCTCCAGGGCACGACAGAGGACTATCATCTGACCGTCAACGGCAGGAGCGTCCTTAATCGTAGTTATGCTACTTAATAATTTGCCTAATCCGGCCAGGTCGCCATATTCCAGCAAGACCAGTTCCATGGCCAGGTTTTCCAACAGAGATTGAAGTTCCGATTCATTTTGATCCATGGGGGCATCCTCTTGAAGACTATCGATGATGGACAAGTTGAATGGGCCACCGACCTCAAGATTCGGGTTAGCCTTCTTCACCGCACTCCGGGTGGAGCCGCCGGGCCTTGTTCAATGAAGATCAGGTGTCGAGGTGTGGGACTGAGCCAGGCAATTGCCCACCTCCGGCTGATTTAAAATAATTACAATAAGTTAAACCGGCGGCCGACGATAGTTGCGCAACCTGCTTAGTATATATCAGAAGTAAGTCAAAATGCAAAATGAATTTATCCCCCAAGCCGCCATATCCTTGCTGCCGTTGAATGGCGTCGCCAGTGCGAAGATACCCGGATGACACTCCCGGTTCGTCATTCTCACGAGAACTGAGAAAACGGTCAAGAAGACCATCAGCGGCAAGGTTGGATTGGAAATGTAAGGTTTTGATTCCAGCCGGCTACAACAGATCGATATCAGCAGATAAAGAGGAGAGATGGTGTTCTTCTTAAACATGATTTAATCCGCAGATTGCACCGACTTGCGCAGATAAAAAAATACGTGGGTTTCTTTCATCTGCGTTTATCTGCGCCATCTGTGGATTACAGATAGAGGCGGTTCGCTGGCCTGAAGCCGATAATCTCGGCCGGGGTCAGTCACCGTTTCGGATGGGCGGGATAAAGCTGAAGAATTCCGTGTCGTCGTTTATCTGCTTCAACCAAGCCAGGATTTCCCTATTAGACAACTCCGGAGCGAGCTGCCTGGCCGCGCAACTGACCGCCTGGTATTCCAGGGGCAGAGAATTCTGAAATAGTCCGGGATTATCGGTGGCGATCAACACATACATTTTACTTGATCTTTCGTCCGGTATCGGACTATGCCAGTGAAAGATGGGATGTTCCTTGATCTTCTCCAACAGGCTGATCCTGATGTTGCTCAAGGGACAGGCTTCGATAGCCAGTTGCTTTTCCTCCACCTTCTTCTCCAGCAAGTCCTGCGCCCCTCGGAGCACCTCCAGCCATTGATCCATTTTATTCCGGTCCTGTTTTATCGTTATTATTTCATTACCTTTTTCCCAGACCTTCCGGTCATAGTGATAACGCTGGAAAAGAACGAAGGCTTCCTTGTAGTTATCTTTCCATTCGTTAAACGATTCCTGCTGAGGAGATAATTGTCTTTCCGACCGAGGGGGCCCAAACCTCCTGAACCGCCATGCCTGATGGAGAAGGTCGGCCTCTTGAGCTTTGCCGTATACTTCTCGGCTGTAGTTGTTTATTTCATCCCTGAGATCGATCTTAAAGCCGTGGTCATCAAGGTCTTGCTGAAACAACCAAACCAGGTTGTCGAGCCATTCCAGCCGGGGTAGCCTGACTTCGCCGGCCCGTTCAACCCACATCTTGGGGTCGAAGCCCAGGGCGGTACAGTGACCCAACCGGCTGCCGGGGGGCATGTCCAAGAAATCTACGGCTTCATCGATAGCCCGCAACCCTGATAGGAGGTGATGGAACTCCTCACCTACGTGATAGGTGAAACGGAGTGGAGGGAGAACTAAATTGTCGTTCAATGCACGGATCTCTATCGGGAAATAGGTCTGCCGTCGGCTGAGATGGTGTCTCAGATGACAGAAAATAGGGGCAAACACCTCAGGTGGTGCTTTCAATTCATTCCCGGCCACATCCACGCCCACTAGATACCGGCCCCATCGGTTGTAGTTTTCTCGAGCCTCGAGCAAAGTCATCACCTGGCTGAACAACAAACCACGCAGTTTTTCATGACGCCCGGCGGGGAAATCCGTCACCTGCAATTCAGAATCTCTTTCTTTTCTATCATCATCTTTTTCTTTTGTGAAATGACATATAACGCCCAGGCGGTAGTTGATGCCACCTCCCTCATTCTTCCGACTTGAGCACATCTGGAAGTGATGAACCAACGGCTTAAGCTTCTGATTCAGAAACTCATGCTTGGTCGGCCTCCCGGCGATCCGAGCCTCCAGGCCTTTCAACTTACCGGTCCGGTCGAGTTGAATCAATCGCTCTCGGTGGAGATAATTTTCCATACCCCATCTCAACCCGGAGCAGGCCAGCATGTCGAATAGATCAAACCCCTTCATGTTTTTCTGGTGCAGCACCACCCGGTGGACCATGGACATGATGAGATGATACACATGGAGGGCCACTGACACGAGTTCATCGGGTTGCCTCATTAGCCGACAAAAAGCATGAACCCAGACAGCGCCTTCGTTAACCAGGGCGTGTCCAACGCTCCCTCCAGCAAGCAATTGACCGGGATGCCTGGTCATGGGAATGCCGGCCGGGGGCGGCTCGAATGGAAAGCCCGGATTCCTGAGAGTGTCTTTGAGCCAGACGACGAACTTAGACTCAAACGGCCTTCGACTAATAAGCCAATAGACGATCCATTCCCGAATCTGCCGGGCCATTTTCAAATAACTAAATAAAATTTCTGGACTAAAATTAGGCAAGTAGAGATTCCATAAATGCATTTGGTCTGGATTTGGACGGACATCATTGATCCAGGCCTTGGGGAACTGGAGCATTGTATCCCAAATGAGAGCAGGATGGGCACTGTTGTTGTAATGGAGGTGCGTTTCCGTCAAACCGTCACGCAACATAGGCTCCAGGAAAGGATCTTCAGGCAAGGGAATAATCGGGCCGGTGAATATCTTGTCGATCGTGTCAGGTTTAGCAGTATCATTCCTGATAGCCTCGGCCACCATATAGGCCATCAACGGCAGGGTCGACAATTCCGAGCTCAACACCTCAACCCAGAGCAGAGTGGCGTTGCGGGTGAAGCGGAGTTCCTGATCACGCCAGGAGAACAATTCCTGGGCCAGAGCTTGAAAGCTATTCAGAAACAAATGCGAGTGACCGACATCAGATGAAAATAATTCATTTAAGAGAAACCTCCGCTGATGCTCGGGTAATTCGGGCACCCGCCGGGTGAAACATAGACTAACTCTTTCCCTTAGATACTTATTCCGTCTCAAGACGGGAGTCATCATCTCGGGAAGCACATCCACCAGCTCCGGCTCGGTCAGAAAGACTGACCTCAGGATCAACGGCATGTTCTCAGGTGTGGTCAATTGGGAATTCCTTATTGTTTGTCGTCGTTCGACGATTTGCCCACAGTCTTTCCACCGATAATGAATTTAACCAGGTTGTTCTTACCAACTTCTTCGTCTTTCTTCCGCTCCGTGTCTTTCTCAATCGGTGGCGTCGGCCCAAGACTACATAATAGCGTATAGAGCGAGTATTTATCATCAACCTTAACGTCGATTCGATTCGAGTCTTTGCCCACATACTTGTCCATTGTCCATGTTATTGGCCGGGCATTCAACTTATTTAATTGGGTCGCTACAGATGTCTGACCTCCTACGACCTCTATAATTAGACTTTGGTCTTCTGGAGAAAGCAGCATCAACAAAAGTGGACAATTTACCCAGTAGTTGAAGAACGGATATTTTTTCACCCAAGATTCACCAACTTTATGATTGATAAGACGAATATTCTTTCCAAAAATCGCATAAGTCCTGATCAGATTCCTCCGGTCGAGGTTTATCAACAAGTCACCAAGTTCGCCCTGCTCGGCGTTTCTCCAGATAATTTCTTCAACCAGGATGGCATTCAAGAAGGCCAATGTAGCACGACGAAGCATCGCGCCCGCCGACCATTCGTACCTGGTTAATGCGTCTGCCTGAGTGCGAAGGTTGAAATGCGTCCGGCGCCAAATACCTCCAAGGACCGGTACGGACGGAACCTCAGTCGGTGGTCTTACTAACCAGTATTCTAACCACACAAAAAAAGGATCTGCTTCGAGCCTCTCGTCTGGAGAGGAACGGTACGTAGAATCCAAGGGGGTGCCATCACCGGTTTCCTCCTTGCTGGGAGACAGGTAGGACCGTTGTTGCCGCCAGATGCCGAAAACTTCAGCTACAGAGGACATCCCTCCACGGTATGACTTCATAAGTTCTCCCAGCATGGCTAAGCCCCGGTAGAAGCTAACATACGGATAGTTAACTCGGTTATGGACTACATTGAACGAAAAAACGTCGAGAACGGCGTTGGAAAGCTTATCGGCTCTTGATCTAAAATCAACCACGGTAGGCACCCAAATAGGCGCTATCTTGTCTATGGCATCTCTTTGCCCTTCTATTTCCACTACTCCTTTTAATTCTTTTATTTCATTACACTTGAGTAAGAAATTTAGCCAAGGATACGTCCCGTCACTCTTTTTTATTTCCATTTCCGATAGCAACTGAAAACGATCAGTAGAGTCTGTTAAGACAGGCATATAACCCGGACCAACTCTGCTACCCACAGCCCCCGTCGCGTTATTTTGATCATGTTCCCAGGCCACTTTTCTGGCATAGATGTCAGGTGGCTCATCCCCTTCATAATGTAAATGGTTCAAATAGTCATTCAGTTCTTGGCCTTTGAAATCTGTTTTTTGTTCGCAACTCAGGTACATGTCCGCCAGAAGGAACCAGTAGTCGATGATTCGTTCAAACCGTTTATCGTAGGCGACATTCAACGCCGCCTGAATGGTTAGTAGGATTATGTTCTTACGATGGTATTCCCCCCTGGGTTGAAACCGGTAGAACTCCTCAATAGCTTCTTTTGAGTTGTCTTCACGCCAAGGTGAAGTCAAGGCCATGAAAAGCCCCCGCTCTACCGGTTGATCAACGGCGTTCCTGAGTGCCTGCACGTTTATTCCTCTCTCCGAAAGAAGGCCTTGATAGAGATCGACCAAAGCCGTGATGACTCGTCGTCTGATCTCCATGATCTGGTGTTCTGTCTTAGACTTATCGTTACCTTGCTCCTTCCCGCCTTGTTCTTCATGTATATTAATTTCCATACACGGCCAGAGCACCATATCGACCAACCGAATCAGTTCTCTATTAGAGGTAGGAAAGACTCTGGTGAACTGGTTGTAGACGTTCAGAGCGTTATCTTCCGTTATGGCCGGCCACTTGTAGATTTTCTGACAGAAAAGGGCAAAGAGGCTGGCCAAGCTTACCGGTGTACTTCTGGTATTTTTCTTTACAACTATCTTCCGTCCGTTTTCTCTGGCTACCAAGTTCTCATATGTTGACGGAAGATGAATGCGATTCTCCAGCGGCAATAGTTTGAGTTGATACTGCCGACCAAAATCAGTCAGCCGTTTCATATCCTCGCTGGGGATACTTCGATTATCGCCAAACCTCAATATCTTAGCTTGTTCGACGAGATTTATTCTGATGACCATATCATATAATTCCAGGTCTCCGCTGATGATGACAATCAGTTTCGGTGTCACTAAGTACTTGCGAACAGTCTCCAGAACTTTCCACCCTCTTTGAAACGCCGTATCCACATCGTCGATCAGGACCACCAAGGCACTGAGTCCTGGGTGGAAAGAAACCAACAGGGTAATAGATGCAGATACAAATTTCCTAAATTCTTTTGCCAGGTTCTTGCCGCTCCGGCCAAGCATAAGCGCGTCTTGGGCGAATATTTCGGGGTTGACGATGGTATCTTCTATAAATTTGCCGTAGGCATTGGGGCTGAGTGCTACCAGGTGCTGTGCCAACTTACTGAGCGACTTATTCCAACTAAGGAGATGGTCCTGCCGTGAGCCGACGTCCCTGGATTGATGACAACAACTTGTTTGCTCACATGCAGCTTTCTCCACCTCTTGGCAAATCAAGGAAATAAGTGTGATCAGGAAGTATTCCGTGTCCTCGAGCATGCTCGGGTCGATAGGATCTAAGAAATGTAGTTTCGAGGATAGGTTCTTGCACTTGCTCCCCTCCTTATTTTCCAACTCCCTCAAATAGCCTTCAATGCTCTTCATAAAACTGGTTTTGCCTACTCCCCTTGGCCCAAAAACGCCGATACAGTTATGCTGTGGTCCGGGTCGATCAGAATCTGGGGTTGATTCTTCGGCTTGATAAACATCCCTTCTGCAATCCCGCCTGTCATCCGGTTTATCCAGTTTATTTATCAACTGAGCTATAATTTCCGACACCTTGATCAGTTCATCTTTGAAGAAAGAGTAGCCGGCCTTAAATGCCTTGGCCTGTCGGGATTCTTCCAAGATCAAGGTAATATTATCGTTAACTTTATTGTTTTCAGACACTTTCAGCCTCCTATCTATATAGACGCGTCGTGATGTCGGTTGGGCAAATGAGGGGAATGGGGAAAAAGAGGGGCCAATTCTCGGACCGTCGCCAGGTTGCCTGGGTCTAATAAGATCATCCATGGCAGTTGTGGCAACCATTTCCCAATGGGGATATACCCTGTTTCAAGATGAATGTCAATATTCGGACATATATTTTCTATATAGGACCACCCTGTTTTTTATGAAGTCCTATCCGCAAAACTTATTCTTTCCGAAGTCCAACCAGATAGCCCGATGATTAAACTAGTTGCGGATTCACATTTGCGCCGGACCGCCATTTATGTTAGGGGACTGCAGGAGATAATGAACCGTCATACGAAACGGAGATATAAAGTAATGCCAGACTCCCCGGCCTTTGCTGAAGCCCTGTCCCAGGCGCGGGCCAAACTACTTGACACAAGCGCCAGGAACCGCCTGCTGAATTACCGGAAAAGCACGGCCAGAAGTATCACCATCGTCGATGGGCGGCCGGATCATGTCTTTACGACACTGGTTGATGACGGTAAAGAGATGGACCTGATTCCCCTCATCCCAACTCTGTCGGATAATGAGATAACTGGAGAAGATCCCGGAATCCCTCCCTTTGGGGCGACCGGCCAACCAGAACTCTTCGAATCGGGCAGCCTACTCAGCCCCGATCTTACTCCGCCACGGCTGAAGACACCTGGAAAAAGCCCCGATAGTCACTTACAGACCACGGAAACACCGGAGAGGCTGGAACGGCTCGGCGCCAAACTAAAACAGGAAGCCCGCAGTGCCATCGAAGAAACCGGCTGCAATATGTTGCACCTGGCCATTGGTTTCCTGGAGTGGTCCGAGAACCCGGCCTTCCAGGACAGCCGTCAGGCGCCCCTGATCCTTGTCCCGGTCACCATCCAGCCGGATAAGCTCGACAGGCAGACACAAACCTATTCCTATAAGCTGGCCTATACCCAGGAAGACCTGGAAATTAATCTGTCCCTGGCCCACAAGCTGGACAGCGACTGGGGGCTGAAGCTACCCGAGTTCCAGGAGAACATCTCCCCGGAGTCGTATCTGGCGGAAGTGGCTCAGGAGGTGGGCAATCTGCCGGGCTGGCGGGTCATGCCCCGGATGGTCCTCGATCTTTTCAGCTTTGCCAAGATTGCCATGTTCAAGGATTTGGAGGATAGTCGCCGGCCTGACGGGGGTAAATTGATAGACAACTTATCTCTGAACCAGATTCTGGTCGGCCTTGAGGCCGGGGACGCGGCAGCCCGACCGGCGGATGGTCAAGAATACCACATCGACCGGGATGCCCGGGCGCGTCAAACCGCCTTGATCCTACCGGCTGATAGTTCCCAGCATTCGGCTATTATCGACGCTGCGCTCACTGAAGGCAACCTGGTCATCGAAGGCCCTCCAGGCACGGGGAAGTCCCAAACAATCGCCAACCTTATTGCCACCGCCCTGAGCCAGGGTCAGACCGTCCTGTTCGTGGCCGAAAAGCTGGCCGCCTTAGAAGTGGTCAGGCAGCGTCTCGACGATGTCGGCCTGGGTGATTTCTGCCTGGAGCTGCACAGCCATAAGACCCAGAAGGGCAAACTGCACGAAGATATCAAGAAACGGATCAACGGCCTATACCCGGACTCGGTCGGCCTGGATCTGGAGTTGCAGGACCTGGACAAGGAGCGACGGAAACTCCTGGAATATTCCATGATCATGAATCGGCCGGCCGGCCCCAGAGGAGAACGGATTTATGAATTATTCTGGGAGGCTGAAAATTGGCGACGCCAAAGCAGCGAGGGCGCTCATCTCTTCCGGGTCGATCAGGCCCTGGGCCGGCCCTGGGATGAAATCAACAAGAATGCCTCGATTATCCAAGACCTGGCCAACCTGCGGGAAGAACTGTCCCCCCAGGCCATCGAATGCTGGGCGGGGCTTCGTCCCGTCAAACTTTGTTCCGTAGACCAAAATGAGGTGAATGACCTCCTTGAGGCCATGCAGGTTAGCCTGGGAGAGATGCTCAGCCGGTTCGAGACCCTGAGGAATGAACAGGGCTTGCCGCTGGTAGGAACCCTGGAGGAACTTCGGCGCTTAAGTGCGGCTCACCCCGAGGTAT
>JADFYC010000064.1 GCA_015233295.1 Deltaproteobacteria bacterium
AGCCGGGAGAGATAATACTGCGACCTGGGCACCGGCGGGTCATATTCCAGGTCATAGCGTTTGGCATAGACGCGTTTGATGATGCTGGTGGTCATCCGGCCCATAGGTTCTCCTCTTAACTCTGTTTAGTCACCTTGATACCATGAGCCACGCCCACCAGGCCGACCAGGATCAAAGCGGGAGGGAAAAATCCGCTAAGGAAATCCAGAGTGGCGTAATATTCATCGTATACGCCGTAAAGACCTACGCAGAGAAAAACGGCGGCCAAGGCGTAGTTGATCTTGTTGAAACGGGAATCGCCGAATATGGCCGCGGCCAGGGCCAGCAGCCCAATGATAATTAAAATCGGCTGCGCCGCTCCTTTGATGACCTCAACTACCTGAAGGTTGTAGAGATAGGCCAGAAAGAGCCCCAGGCCAAAGGTGATTAGTCCCCCGATCACATGATTCTTTCTCATATCAGTAATCTTCCCTCCTGCGTCGAGACTTTTACTCCGGCGCCCCGGCGTTGATCCAATCAATAATTATTCCGGCGTCTGGTCCGGCAAACCTGTGCATCGGCCCGCCCGCCCTAACCAGTAGTTTTAGAAGTCCGTTATCAACATACATTTTAACGTGCTTATAGGTGGTCATGTTCCGGAACGGCCCGGAATGGCATCGGAGACAATCCTGCGCCAAAATATACTTAATGGGATCACTATAGGTCAACTGAACTGACGGGCCATTGCCTCTAACGCCCGGAGGGCGCCCGGGGCCCGGGGAATCCTGGGGGCCGGCTTGAAATTGGGCCAGAGTCCCGTTCGCTTTTTCCGGGGCGCCCTGGTCAACCCAGGTCAGGAGAGTATCGGCGTCGTTTCCGGCGAACCGTCTCATGGGACCCTGAACCATAGTGGCCAGCAACCCGCTGTCGGCGTACATCTTCAGATCGTTATAATCGCCTAAGTATCTGATCGAGCCGAAGTGGCACCTTCCGCAGTCGGCGGCGACAATGTCTTTTATGGTTGGTTCGTAGTAAACGGCCTGAGCCGCGGCCGGCCGGGCCAAGTTATCAATAGGAGGCACTACCGTGACCAGAACGATCACCATGAGAGCAAAAAGAATCCGCCTATTGCCCGACATATGGATAGATCCGTTGCGAGTTATTCCTCCTCATCATCCTCGTGCTCCCGTTCCAACTCCATGACCTTGGAAAAACATCTGGCAGCTTCTTTGTGATTTTCGGTCCGCTCGTACAGGAACCCCAGATGCTGGTAAAACTTTACCTCTTCTCCATTGAGTTCAATAGCCTTTTGAATGGCGGCAATAGCATCGTCGAGTCTCTCTTTGCGGTCATAGGCTATGCCCAGGAGGTAATGGACTTCGGCCTTGTCCGGGCCTAACTCGACCAGGTTCTCCAGACCTTCAATGGCTTGATCATAGTCCTTGAGCTTCAGATGGAGGCCGCTTTTCCGGTAGAGCGCGGCTTTGTGCTGGGGGTTAAGTTTTAGAACTTTGGCGAAGGCTCCGATGGCGCTCTTGGAGTTCCCCGCCGCGGCCAGAGCCAGAGCCAATTGGAAGAAGGCATCGGAATTGGACGGTTCTAACCGGGTCCATTCCTTAAGATACTCCAGGGCCTTTTCATGGAGGCCTTTATTGGCGTAGTAGGCACTGATATTGCGGTAAATCTTCGTTTTGTCCTGAGGGGCCAGGTCAAACAAGCTATTATACAAGTCCAAGAGCTTCCCGAAGAGTCGGCCGAAGAAAAGGAGCATGGTATGAAAATAAAAGATAGTGGACGGTTCTGATGACTCTTCCTTGGCGCCGGAAGTCCGGTCCTTCTTGTTGTCGTTTTTTACTTTCCCAGTTTTCTTATGCCCTTCCTCCTGGTCAAAATCGTCAGCCAGAAAGGCCGAGTCTTTAACCTCATCTCTACTCATTTGATACCTCCTTCTTTCTTGGCGGCACGAATCCGGCGACCGTAGCTAGCAGTCCCAGCAACATCAACAAAATGGGTAGTCCTCCCTTGATGAAGTCAAGCACGTAGTAATACTCATCAAAGAGGCCCCAGATACCTAACGCGATAAAAAAAAGTCCCAATATGATATGCAGCATGATTACCTCCAACTAACCCGGACGGGCTGTAGCTGATCTTTTTTGGCCGGACCGGTATCAACCAAATTTATTCGTCATTGGGGCGGAATGTATTTTTGAAAGAGGCTTGTTTAAGTCTGGTCTTGAATGTAACCGCCAGAGGTTGCTCTTGCTCCCATAATAAGATTAGGATAAGAGTAGGGCTTGTTCATAAAAACAGTTCCCATTTATAGCTCGTTATAAGGCATCATCGGAAATCAGTCAACAAAAAAGTGATCACGATTGAAAGATTCTATATATATATATATATATGCAACGAAATGTTATGTTCTTAACCGGTCACGGCCATTTTGAATGATCCTGACCACATTATAGCCACTCGATTCAGGCCGACGGCGGTCATCATTTCAACGGATTGCGGCGTCAAACAAATTTGCCTGTAAATGTGCGAGAATGTCTTTTTGAAAGAAATTTAGTTAAGTAGGAGGCTGAAGGTAACCGGCAGAGGTCGGCCGTGCTCACGATGGAGTTGGAATAATAAGAAGACCTATTCTCAAAAACTGCAAAATTATATATGCATTATAGGGCCTGGTCAACAAAAAAAGCAATTACTATCTAAAAAATCTATGCGTATATCAATACATATGTATATCAAATTTGACATATACGTATCTAACCAGATTATATTCTTAGTCTATCCCGCATATTTTGAAAAATTATGGGCACACTATCGCCACTTAAGTTTATCTTACAGAAGTCATCATTACCGTCTATTTCGATTCTAGACCAATTCTGTCTGTCATGGCAATGAATATATCCTAAGAAAAGGTTTATCTAAGTCCGGCCTTGACCCCAATGTTCTTGAATTAAGGTGCGGCTTGAACATCTTCGGATGTGATAAGATTCCTCACATTCGTTCGGAATGACAAATTTACTTCGTCATTCCAACTGGTCCGTTTCTCTGTCATTTCGAGCGAAGCGAGAAATCTTAACATCGTTACCTTAATTCAACGGTATTGGGTCTGCCCAAGAATCCGACAGTGATAACCACTCTCGATACATGCCGCAATTCATGCCCATAAACCAGCATGGGCAAACTAAAACGCCGGGCTTAATTTTATATGCAAATATGGCGCCATAATAAGCCATAAAGAACAGTCCTTAGATTTCAGCAGGTAAGATAATTTGATGTTCGACGCATGAATGGCTATTTTGCAATTATGCACAGTCTTATGTGCAAATTTGGACATGAAGAAAGAGATTGACCCAAGCCCACGGCAAATCAGCATTGCCCGGTTAGGATCAGCATCGGACATCCGTGGCGGTAACTGGTCCAAGCGCCGCTTCAACTTCCACAGACTGGTCCGACCAGACGTAGACTGCTTCGGCCGTATTCCCTGGGTCATAATAGACCAGCTCTTGACACAGAGAGCGGATCAGAGCCACGCCCCGGCCGCAGAAAGCGGTATCGCCGGGCATCCGGCAAATGTCCTGGTGGTGATCAAATCCCGGGCCGGAATCTTCCACCCGGATATCTAACTTCCCATGCCGGCCCCGACTATAACATAAAACGTCTATTTTGATCCATCCCCGGTCCAGTGTGGCCAGCCGGGTGCGAAAGTCCTCATAATAGGTATAAAATCCCCCAGGAGTATCTTTAACCCGGCTATCCAGACCCAACAACCCATGTTCCAGGGCATTATTATAAAGCTCAGATAAAATGAGACAGATATCCGCCCTATGCTTAGCCAAAGCCGGTTCATGCTGCTCCATCATCTCATAAATAATTATCGCGATATTATTATTAGTCAACCTAGGTGGAGTAAGATGGACGGTAATCTGCCAATCTGATGATCCGTATTGAATTCGTTGGTATTCTCGGCCGGCGGGATATGGGGGGGATTTCACATCACACCGGATATCGGCCAGGGTAATGTCATCGTTTTGTTCAGCCGTGGCGCAGAAAACTTGGAGGGCCTTCCGTATCGCCTCGAATCCCTGTTTGGCATCAGAGACACCGGTCAATGACTCTTCCAGCATGGTTTGGCCGAACATCTCACCTTGGGGGTTATGAGCCTCGGTCAGTCCGTCGGAATAAACATAAATATGATCGCCGTCTTCTACGATCATTCGCTCCGTCGTGGCGTATTGATAATCGGCCGGGGCCAAGCCGGGGGGAGTAGTATTGGATGGGAATCGTCTCTTTAGCCCCCCTTGCCGGCCAATGACCAGGACATCCGGCAGACCACAATTGAGCACCCAAGTTTTAGCTTTGACACTATCCAAAGCAATCAAGCAGGCGCAGAAAAATAGCCCGGTGGGCAGGATGAGTCGCATCTGGTTATTGATCTCGGACATAATGTCTCTGATGTGGCGTCCTTTGGCGGACATAGCCTTAAAAACACCGGCCACTGTGGTGGCCCCGACGGCGGCAGACAAACCGTGACCGGTAAAATCCCCCAGTAGAATATGCTGTACCCCCGTCGGGGTATAGGTAACTAACAGAATGTCGCCACTCACATTCTTGGCAGGGGATATCACAAACTTGACATTAGAACCCTCAGGAATCTCTCGCCGGATGATATTGTTGAATATTCTTTCGGCCTGGTCCAGATCGCGTTGGACCTGCCGGCTAAGTATTTTAATTTCAACAAATTGGTCTTTAAGCTGATCATAGCTTCGCTTAAGAGATAGAGCGGACTTGACGCGGGCCAGTAACTCTGTCCGGCCAGGCGGTTTACCGATGAAATCAATCGCTCCCGCCTCAAAACAGTCCCTCAAGGTCTGTTCATCATTATTTGACGTGATCATGATAACGGGGACGTGGCTGAAGACTTGACTGCTCTTTACTTTCCGGCAAAACTCCATCCCGTCCAATTCCGGCATCCTCAGATCGAGCAGCAGTAAATCCGGCGGATTCTCTAAGACATGGTCGAGAGCCTGGATAGAGGAAGAAAAGCATTGGATATTTGTGTATCCTTGGGACTGAATAAGCTTGCGGATAATGAGTAAAGCGCTGTGGTCATCATCCACCGCGACTATGGCCATGCCCGTGAGGTCGTCCATAAAGCCTCGCTTTGGTGTTAGTTTAAAAGTGCGACGTTAAGATTCCTCACATTCGTTCGGAATGACAAATTTACATCGTCATTCCAGATGGTCCACGTCCCTGTCATTTCGAGCGAAGCGAGAAATCTTAACGATTAACTCCTAATTCAACAGCATTGGGAGGACTTCCGGGCCTGGGACACCGTCTGCACGGTCAACATCAAAAAAAGATGATGGAATCGGTCATCAGATAAGCATGACCACCAATCAGTTATAGAGATTCCAGGGTAACTATCTGCATACTCACACTCAACTCTTGAGGGGTGGTGTACTTGGGACGAATTTCAAGCCGTTCCACAATTAGCACTTTATTTGAGCTCTCCAGTTTATACAAGTAGTTAGCTACTTGATCAATTGTCACCCGAGCCAGTTTCATGTCGATCCCCGTTTTCTTAAAAAAGGTAACCTGTCCGACTCCCTCAGGTTCGGCTAAAGCATGGGGTTTCATATATTCTATATTCCCCTTTATTCCCACGTCATCGGCCAAAACTTCCAGGTAGGAAAACAAGGAAAAGTCCTTCCCGCGAGCCTGTAGTTTCCGGGATAGTTCTTCTCGGCCGGCTTTCATCATGTTCCACTCGGCCCGGAGGGCCATCACTTTACCGAGCTCCTGTTCTTTAACGATTATCTGTCGGTCAAGTTTGGCCAGTCTGGTCGACAGAGGGCGAACGACCAGGGCATAGGCCAGGGCGACTATCAGGAGGGCCAGCATCCCAGCGACGGCAACCCGTTCTCGGCGAGATAGCCTCATGGCTCCCTCCGGGTGATTTTGTATCTGAACTCGATAACCGGCCGGTTAGCCGTGGGCTTTGAGGCTTCCATCTTGACCTGGCTGAAAATCTTCAATCCCTGCAGTTGTTCCTGAATTTTATTCACCTGGTTAAAAGACTTGGCTTCCCCGGTCAAGGTCACCTCCGGGGGAGTGATGACCAGGTCAATGACCCGGACCTCATCGAAGCTGGAGATCACTTGAGTCAACTGCCGGAACGTCTCCAAGGCGGAGTCTTCTTGACTGGTGCTTGACAAACCGGGCAATCCCTTCTTTAACTCTCCGATTTTGGTCTGCATCTGAGCCACCGGGTTGACGATCCCGGTCACTTCCGGCAGGGTTGATTTAAATACCTGGTCAACCTGCTTCTTTAGTTCGTTATATTGTTTTTGTTGATCGTTCATCTTAAAAAAAAAGTTGGCCGTGGTTAGAAGCAGCATGACTATGACGGCCATAAAAATATACCACAGCCGGCCCTTAATTTCAGTCACCGCCCGCTTGAAAGCAAATTCCTCCTGACGAAAATCTAGAAAAGTGGGTCTATTCGTCGGGAGGGACATGGCCAGACCCAGGGACACCCCGTAGGCCAGAGAGATATCACGGAGGCCGGCCCGGTCAACGGGCTGATTGAAAGAGATGGGGCCAAAATCAAGCCGACGCACCGGCGCCTGTAACAGGTGGGACAGGACCTGATCCAGTCCCGGCAGACTGGCCCCGCCACCCGTGACAAAAAAATGATCAATCGTCTCGAATCCGGTTTCATCCATAAAAGCAATGACACTCCGGTGAATCTCTTTAAGTAAAGGCTGATGGACTTCATTAAGCGCCGCCACCAGCGGCAAGTCATCCCGGCGGAGAGATGGATCCTCCTCGTGCGGCGGGGAAAGGCGACCCCTGGCCAGTTTCAATTTCTCCGCTTCTTCAACCGGTATGTTCAAGGCGTGAGCCACAAATGCGGTGACTTCCCGACCTGAGAAATCCAGGCAGCGAATGATCATCGGCTTTCCTCGGTCTAACACCACCAGGGTGGTTTTACCGGCGCCTATGTCCAACAGCACCGTGGAGCCTTGACCCGCCGGGGGATGAAAATGCAACAAAACGTTGACCAAGGCCAGGGTATCCAGGCCCACTTTGACCGGGTCGATTTCCGCCTTGGTCAGCACGTTCAAGTGGGCCTCAATAATTTCCCGCCTTACTCCGAAAGCCGTATAGGTGAGTCCCCGGTCATGGCCATCCTGAGGTAAAGGATAGGATTGGACCAGCAGGTCATCCACCGGAAGGGGCAATTGGGATTCCAGCTCAAACGGAATCGCCTGCTTAGCTTTGACCGGGTCTTTGAAGGGCAAAGAAATGGTCCGGACCATGGCGGCCCCGATGGACACGGCCGACACCACGGGTTCCTTAAGAAAACCATGCTGCTCGAACAGGGACTTGATCGTCTCAGCGAGGTCATGCGCGGGATCACCGCCGGTACCTTTGGGCACCGCGGCGGAAGCAAACCGGGTCACCTCCAGGCCCTTGAAACTGGCCCGAATCTGGATCGCCTTAATCCTCTGGCTTCCGACATCAAGGCCGACTGCCTCCTGTTGAGACAAAAAAACCTTTACCAGGCTGAGCAGATCCAGTTTCAGAACACCCTCCACGTTAATAGCCCGACCTGGTTATTAGACAGGTTGACATTGGTCGCGATATCGCAAGACGCTTCCCCACTGAATCCAGTAATCCTGATGGAAAAAAAATGGCTGGTGCAAGTAGTGTTCGACGGCAATCCGGCCTCCTTGACACCAGGCACCTGAAGCAAGTCCTGAGTGATTTTTAAAGGAGTCTCGCGGCGGTGGGCAATGATTGTTCTGGCCAGGCTGATGTCGGGAGGTTTGAAGAGCGCGGCCAGGACCTCCTCGGGCGCGGTGTTGACATTAATCAGTCCATCGGATTTGACGGTTAAAAACTCACTCAACCCCGGTACAATCTTTTGGCCGTTTTTCTCTTTTCGGCCATAATAAATTTCCCTGGTCATCCCCTTAACCAGCAGGAGTTCGCTCAAGTCGTCCAACGGAGCATTCTTGCAGGAATAAGGCGGATCCAGGCTCCGGTAATAACTATTCTTCGCCCCATAAGGGCGAGGGGTATCACCCGGGGTGACATAATCAAGGATACCATCGATGAGTTGTCGCTCCAGGCCCAGGACGTCGAAAAGCCGCTCAAGTTGCCCCAGGGTGGTTGGGTCTGGGGTATTAGCGGCCAGTTTATTGATATTAATCCTGGCGTTCAAATCAAAAATATTACCGGTAAATCTGCCTTGAATGAATAATTTCTCCGACATCCCGGTATATTGAGAAAAATTGGCCCAGTGTTGATCTAAGGAGATATACTTAGCCGTCTCTTCCTGAAGGGCCACCAGGGCAAAATTCACGCCGGATTGGGCCGCAGCCATGGCCTGGCAATAGCTGGCCGCGTGTCCGGCCAGAGTTAGATTGACTCGAGAGCCGATGGTGAAGTCTAGAATGGCCGTAGTTAGAATGGCCACCACCAGCAAAGCCAGAATTAGCGCCATTCCCCGCTGGTTCAACCCATTACGGTTGCTGGTTACTCGTTGCTGGTCGCTGGTTGCCGGTTGTTTTAAACAAGTAACCAAAAACGAGCAACCAGCAACAATAGTATTAAGAAGCATCATTTATGACCGTTCCAAGTATAATAACGCCAAGTCACGTAGTCTGGTGGCCATCAGAGGCGACTATCCGACGGGGGCGGCGGTCATGGGGATGAATACCCGAGTCTCAAAGGATTTTTTCTCCTTGGCCCGGTCCACCAGAGTCAGGGTGATGATCACTTGTTGCGGTAAAACGTTGTTCCGATCCAGCGCGGTGCTGTCCCAAAGATCGAGAATGCCTTGAACCGGATCCACGTACCTGAACCGCAACCCCGCCACTCGTTCACCCAGTTCCATGGCCACCCCTCCTTTATCCAGGTCATCATCTAAGGCCGGATTGTCCCGGCGGTAAAGGATGAAGCCGTCTTGCCACGGATCCTGGTTGAGATAATATCCGATTCGGGTCAGGACCTGGTTGTCAAAACTACCTCCTGTGTCCAGGTGAGCCATCGAGGTAAAACACAGGGTGTCCATTGGTCCCCGGCTATCTTCGACCCGACGCCCGATCAGGCCGTAAAATGCCTTTCGCCCGGAAGGTGAGGTGGGGGCTTTCTTGACATTGGGTGAGACATAAGCCGATGACAAATCGCGAATCATCCGGTCAAAAATGACCCGGGCGATCTGATATGTTTCCTGGGTCTCCCGGCATTCTTCCACCGTTTGCAGTCCCTGGATGAGGCTGCTATAGATCACGGTGGTGATGATCGCCAGAATGGCCACGGCCAGCAACACCTCAAGCAGAGTGAAGCCTCTGGTGACGCGGCCAAATCCATTTCCGGGGCTATGTCTTGACGGGGTAACGGGATAGTTCATCACATCCGAGTATCTCCAACTCCAGGTATTTTGAGGCCTCCGGGTAGAGTGCCGCCTCCGGGTAGGGTGCCGCCGGGCAATTGGATTGATCCACCCTGCCTTCGGGTGAGGTAGAGTTCAATCGTCATTTCCCCTGGCTGCTCATTTTGCCGCCAGGATACGGTCACCGTCACCTTGCGGACGCCCGGCAGGCTACCGCCGCTGGTCACTGTTGTTTGCCAGGAATAGCCAGGGTAATCTTCCCCAAAGTCGCCCTTATCCTGGCCCAGAGGCGGGAAACCGGCGGCCTGAACTTGAGCCAGCCTGACCTGCCCCAGTAAAGAGGCCGTGGTCAGATCATTAGATTCGATGGTCAGATCCACATCCCGGGCCAGGGTGTGGAGCACCGTAACCAGGGCGATTGACAAAACGGCCAGGGAAATCATCACTTCCAGCAGGGTAAACCCCCTGGCATCAGCCGGCCACTGGTTATCCCACCCCCGTTGTCCGGCGGCCGTGTCCCGGCTATCGCGTCGGCAGATCCGCATACTCCTCCAGGAACGACGTGTTTCCGGTCAACGGCCGAACCACCAGGGTATAATCATGGTTATCATCGTCTGACAAATGAATCCAGGCGTATTCCGTCAGGCCGGACGGCCAGAACCAAACAAAGGTTTTCCCCTCTAATATCTTACCGGTTCTGGGAGTGACAATATCTTTAAAGCGAATCCCCACCGGCAAATCATTGGTCTTTGGAATGGCGCTCTCACTTTCATCAAAGACCAGGTCCTCAGATGGTTCCGCCACCCAGTAGCGGCGGTTTTTCAAATCGAAGTATAACCGCAACGGCCGCTTTTCCATGACGGCACGACTGCGCAACAGGCGAATCTGGCCGGTCAAATTCCGGGCCGTCCCTTTAACGTCGCGACCGGTCATAAGGGAAAGGTAATTGGGCAGCACAAAAACAGTCATGAGGCCGATGATGAACACCACCACCGCCAATTCCACCAGGGTGAAACCATCATTTTTTCCAGTTGACCACATTATCTTCCGAGCCTTCTCCGGCCTCAGCCCCATTCGGGCCGTAAGACCACAGGTCGAAATCCTTGTTGTGGACACCAGGGCAGAGATAGGCAAAGTCATTACCCCACGGATCTTTTGGCAATTCGCCCTTTTCCAGGTAGCCGCCTTCACGCCATTTCAAGGGAATCTTGCCGGTGGAAGGTTTCTCCACCAACGCCCGCAATCCTTGTTCCGTGGTAGGATAGAAACCGGTGTCAAGTTTATACATTTTCAAGGCATTTTCGACGGCTTCGAGCTGCATCCTGGCCTTGGCTTTACGGGCTTCCTCCGGCTTATCCATGATGTTCGGCACAATCAAACCGGCTAGAATGCCCAAAATAACAATAACCACCAAGAGTTCAATCAATGTGAAGCCCGCGTTTGACGGCACCGCCCTCTCACACATCACTCTCGTTATCGTAACCTTTCGTCTTTGCAAAATCAGCCCCCCTCTTGACCAAAAACATGAACAAAAAAAACGAATTGAGGGCTGCAGGTTCGTGACTGCGCCCTAATTATCCTTGACACGGCTATAATTCACGTTTCCAAGAGCATCCTTTGCTGGTTTCGTGTTAAGTATTAATCGTTGAAGACAACCAGCAACCGGCAAGCAGATCAAACTGTTCCCTTTCCGGGAGTATGCTCCCGCTCCCAGCCAAGATTAGATTATAGACCAGTTTTTATGGCCAGTCAAATCAGGACGAAAGATATCTTGGCGGAATGATGATTTTGGATGATCGATTGAGCCGAGTCTGGGGCGGAATTCAGTATCACAGCCGGGGCCTGCCTGGCCTGATTTCTCGGCCGATTTCGATGTGTCATGAGCCAATGGCAAGATCCGGCCATGAAACGACCAAAGCCGGGTTGATTTTATTTATCGTTTTTGATATGTTATTACTCAGTATGGGCAAAGAGCGATGAGATTTTTCCGGAGAAAGCTTCCCAAATCAAGAAAGACCGTCCCCGGAGCGCGGCAATGCTTGATTATGAAGGCAAAGGGCATACGGCCATCATCCACACGCCGGACAGAACTTCCCGTAGCGCCGGCATTTACTCCCCAATGTGGATGGGGCAGAGAAGAAGGCCGACGCTCGCGTCCTCAAATATCATCCTTAGACACCTCAAAATGGAAACAAGAATGCAAGGGACCCCTAAAGATACGCTTGATCCATTGGATTGGCCGGCATTCCGGGCCCAAGGCCATCAAATGCTTGACGACATTCTGGATTACCTGGAGCATATCCGCGAGCGTCCGGTCTGGCAGCCGATCCCCCAAAATGTGCGTACCCTTTTTCGTGAAACTCTGCCCCAGGAGCCGTCCGACCTCGCGGCGGTGCATAAAATATTCATGCAGGAGATTCTCCCCTTTTCAGTGGGCAACGCCCATCCAGGCTTCATGGGCTGGGTTCACGGAGGAGGGACTCCGGTTGGTATGTTGGCCGAAATGCTGGCCGCCGGACTAAACGCCAATCTTGGTGGGCGGGACCAGATACCTATAGAGGTGGAACGGCAAGTGGTCCAGTGGGTTCGCCAACTCTTCGGCTTTCCTCAGACAGCCGGCGGCCTGTTTGTGACTGGTACCTCAATGGCTAACCTGATCAGTGTCCTCGTAGCCCGGACCGCCGCCCTCGGAATCAACGTGCGGCATAAAGGCATTGCGGGCAGCCACAAACGCCTTACCGCGTATACGTCTGCCGGGGCCCATAGCTGTATCGCCCAGGCCATGGATCTTTCAGGTCTGGGCATCGATGCCCTGCGCATTATTCCCATGAACGAACAATACCAGCTTGATACCGACGCGTTGGGACAAGCCGTCCGCTCCGATCGGAGCGTTGGTCTTACCCCGTTTTTCATTGCCGGAACAGCCGGCACGGTCGATGTCGGCGCCATAGACGATCTATCTGCCCTGGCGGATATCGCCCATAAAGAAGGGCTTTGGTTTCATGTCGACGGCGCGTATGGGGCCCTGGCGATGCTGGCGCCTAAAATTGCTCCGCGTCTGGCCGGAATAGAGCAAGCGGACTCGATCGCCTTCGATTTCCATAAATGGGGCCAGGTGCCTTATGACGCCGGCTTTATCCTGGTCAGGGACGGCAATCTCCAGCACCAGGCCTTCGCCTCTACGGCAGCCTACCTGAGCCGGGAAAAGCGCGGCCTGGCTGCCGGGTCCCCGTGGCCTTGCGACTTCGGGCCCGATCTTTCTCGTGGGTTTAGGGCGCTCAAGACCTGGTTCACGATCAAGGTCTACGGCGCTGAACGGCTTGGACGGGTTATTTCCGACACATGTGCGCTGGCCCAGTACCTTAAGCAACGTATCGAGTCAGAGCCGATGTTGGAGATACTCGCTCCGGTATCTTTAAATATTGTCTGCTTTCGCTACCGTTGTGAAGATTCCGACCGGGTTAATTCAAATATCGTGGCCGACCTGCATGAGTCAGGAATCGCGGCTCCATCCACAACCTCCATCAATGGCCGTCTGGTGATTCGAGCTGCGATCGTCAATCACCGGACCAACACATCCGACATAGACAATTTGATCAGGGCGACGATTGTTTTTGGTGAGGCCAATGCCAAGAACATTCAACCCAGGAGAATTAAATGAATTCCGACGCTCCACCGCAAAATCCCACCATAGAGTCTGATCAACAACCGCTTATCGGCTTTGCTGCGCTGATGAGAATGGGGTTATCAGGCATAGATCTCACCCCCTTGGGGACGCGTTTGGTAGAGCGCGTCAAGAGTCACCCGAACGACGCTCATGCTTTGATGGATTTGTCGATAGTTTTGCAGCTCCGGCGGTGCCTCGACATTGCACTCAACGTGCAAGCCATGGCCCTTGAAATAAAACAACTTTATCAGCTTCCAGCGGCTAGCGATCAGGTTGGCCTCCAGCTCCTCGCGCTCATGGGCCCGGGCGATATCAGCGCGAACACCCCCGTAGAATTTCTGTTGGAAGAATCCGATGTGGCCCTCGACATGCTCTACCTGGTTCCGGGCAAGCCTTTCCCGGCCTCCGTACCCGATCATCACGTATTGTTCGTCGCCGTGG
>JADFYC010000065.1 GCA_015233295.1 Deltaproteobacteria bacterium
CACCATCGGCTCTATCAGGAACATGCTCGGTTGTTTCCTCTTTTCCGGCGACGAAGTTCATAAGAAGGTCTCCGTCCTCTCAGGGGGTGAAAAAAGCCGCCTGGTCTTCATGAAAATGCTGCTTTCTCCCAATAATGTCCTGCTGCTGGATGAACCGACCAATCATCTGGACATTCCCTCTCGCGAGGTGATGGAGGCGGCTCTGGATAAATACACCGGCACTATCGTCTGCATCTCCCATGATCGGCGCTTCATCAACCGGATCTGCAATCAGGTTCTCCATGTCAAGGATGGCCGGACCGAACTTTTCGAGGGAAATTATAACGACTTTATCTCCCTCTGGCAGAAATCCGTCGAAGCCGAACCGGTGGCTGCGGTCAGACCCGAACCAACCGGGATGCCGCTAAACGATATTGATTCCCGAAAATCAAAAAAAGACAAGGATCAGAAACGCCGGGAAGCCGAACTCCGGCAAGCTCGTCACCAGGCCGTGGGTCCTCTAAAAGTCCACCTGTCCGAAGTGGAAGCGCTCATAGATGAAACCTCCAAGGCTTTTGATAGGATCAATCGCCAATTGACCGACCCCAAGACTTACCTGGATGGCCGTAAGGCCCGTGATGTTCAAGAAGAACACCGTCGGCTCAAAGCACAACTGGCCCGGTTAACCGCCGAATGGGAGGATTTAGCTCTGGAATTGGAAGAGAAAGAACAGGATTTTCAGGATGCTTCATAGGTTACATAGGTTAAAGTTGGACTTCGGACAAACGACTCCGGATATCCGGTGACGAGTGCCTGACAGCCATTTTAGTGTTCGATCATCGTAGCACTGGTGATAGGCTTGCCCTGGCTTAGCCAGGTCTATTTCTGCTCAACGTTTGCCAACCACAATCACCCATAGGGGCCGAGTGTATACTGGCTGTCTATGGGCGTCAGTGACCGTGACGTGAATAAAGGTGAAGGGATACCTATGCTCTTAATGCGGAAGGCACCCCGATGAAAAATAAATTAGATTCACCGGAGAAGAATCATGTCAACAGATATATTTGCTTATTCATTTTTATTTGGACCGCGGCCATAGCCATTTCGCTGGCCTGGAACGCTGATAAAATAAAAGAGGAATACCTGACTATTATTCAAACAAAAGCTCGTGATATACTTCAAACTAATAGAATCTATAGGAGATGGAACGCGTCCGTGGGAGGTGTTTATGTTAATGTCACACCACGGACACCTCCAAATTCACATTTATCTCATGTCCCGGAACGTGACATAGTTCCTTCCTCTGGTAAAACACTCACCTTAATAAATCCCGCTTACATGAGTAGGCTGGTTTTTGAGACTCATTTTAAAGATATCAACATCATGGGTAGAATTACCGGAATAAATCCACTTAATCCTAGTAACGCCCCTGACGACTGGGAAAAAGCGGCTCTATCATCCTTTCGGGAAGGAAAGAACGAAGTAAGTACCATTGAAAAGATAGGTACCGAATCATACATAAGACTGATGATCCCTTTCTACACCGAGCAATCATGTTTGAAATGCCATCCCGGTACGGGACATAAAGTAGGCGACCTTCAAGGCGGGATAAATGTCACCTTCCCGGTAACGGCTTTAATTAATCTTCAACAAGATAGAATTATAACTATTTTGTACGGTCACGGGATATTTTTCATAGTTGGCTTTTGGGGAATCATAATTAGTGGCAAGAGGATTGCAAATCAAATCCGGAAAATTAGGGAAAGTGAAGAGCGGTACCGTAAAGTTTTTGAAACGAACCAGGCTATTAAGTTTGTGATAGATGCCTCTGACGGGTCCATCGTAGAAGCAAATGAAGCCGCTTCCACGTTCTATGGATATACCATAGATGAACTTACAGAGAAAAAAATTAATGAAATAAATATCCTTAACTCAGAAGACCTTCAGCAGGTACTTGATGATATAGTATCGGAAAAGAAGCTTAGCTTTATCTTCAAACATCGCCTTGCCTCCGGCGAGATGAGAGATGTTGAGGTTTTTTCTAGTCCGATTCAACTAGCTGGAAAAACGTTTTTATATTCCATAATCCATGATATCACCGAGCGCAATCGGGCAATCGAAGCATTAAAGGAGGCTTATGAATCCGTTGAGTATGAGGTTAAGGAACGCACTGCTCAATTAACTATTGCCAATGAATTACTGAATAAGACAAATATATCGCTGCAATGGGAGCTGAATGTCTCTCAATCGCTATCGGAATTATACGAAAAACTTACTTCTCCAGATTCTACGGTCGTTGACATGGCCAACAAAGTGTTGAACAGCTCCATACTTCTGACCGGTAGCCGGTATGGCTATGTGAGCTCAATTGATCCGATCACAGGGGATAATATCGGACATACAATGACGGAAATGATGGTTGGTGGATGTAACGTCTCGCCTGAGAATCAACGAATTGCTTTTCCATGCAATAAAAATGGAATTTACGGTGGGTTATGGGGACACTCTTTAAATACCCTTCAAGGTTTTTTCACTAACTCTCCCTATGCCCATGAATCATCAAAAGGTATTCCGGAAGGACACATACGCCTGGAGAACTTCTTGTCTATGCCTGTTCTTGGTAATGAGAAATTGTTAGGACAAATAGCCTTAGCCAATAAAAACGGAGGCTTTTCAGAAAATGATTTTCAAGCCGTAAAACGGATTTCGAATTATTACGCCTTGGTTCTTCAAAGAAAGATGTCGGAGGAAGCGCTCATCGAAAGTGAACGAAAATTTCGATCAATTTTCGACAACAGCTTTGATGCTATCATGTTAACTGTGCCTGACGGTCATATCCTGGCGGCAAATCAATCGGCATGTCGATTAGTTGGGAGAACAGAAGAAGAGATTTGTCTGGTTGGCAGAGAAGGTCTGGTAGACGTAACTGATCCCAATCTGATGCCGGCTTTAGACAGGCGGGCTAAGAACGGCAAAGTTTATGCGGAACTAACGATGCTTCGCCAAGACGGCTCCAAATTTACCGGAGAAATAACTTCCAATGTTTTCCATGATCGTGATGGAAAGGATAAAAGCATTATAATCATCCGGGATATTACTCAAAGGAAAATGATGGAAACGGCGTTAAAAGAAAGCGAAGAAAAATTCGCTAAGACCTTCAAATATGCTCCTCTTTTGATGACTATAAGCAATATTCAAGATGGCAGGTACATTGATGTTAATGAAAAGTTTTCTGAAGTTACCGGATTTACCAGAGACGAGGCAATAGGCAAAACCTCCGTTGAACTGGGCTGGATGTCAAAAGGAGATAGAATTAAATTTGTTGATATCTTAAACAGAGCCGGGCGAATCGAGAGTATGGAGCTATCTCTTACCAGTAAGGATAAGAAATCCGTTGTTTGTTTGTATGCTGAAGAAATAATAATTATAAGCGGGCTCAAATGTCTGTTGTCAATTGCGCAGGACATTACTCAGCGTAAGCAGTTGGAGACGGATCTTCTAAGAGCAAAGGAAGCCGCCCAATATGCCAACCAAGCCAAGAGCGAATTCTTGGCCAACATGAGCCACGAAATCCGGACCCCCATGAATTCCGTGATGGGCTTTGCCGATCTGCTCATCAAGAGTCAACTGGACAGTAAACAGCTTGAGTTCGCTTCTGCAATTAAACAGGCGTCCGGTAATCTGATGTTTATTCTGAATGATATCTTGGACCTTTCGAAAATTGAAGCCGGAAAGCTTGAACTGGAGCCGATAACCTTCAATTTGGATGATCTTTGTGACCAGGTAATCGATACATTTGAAGTCATAGCCGATAAGACGGGAATCAGACTAAGCCTTGAGATATCGCCGGAACTGCACGTTAACCTGCATGGTGATCCAAACAGATTAAGACAGATACTACATAACCTGGTTGGGAACGCCGTTAAGTTTACTTCGAGCGGTTCAGTGGAACTAGTTGTAACCCCATATGGGACCAATCTTTCTTTTGGAGAGACACATACCGTTGTGTTGATTTTTGCCGTAAAGGATACCGGCATAGGTGTCCCTGTTGAGCAGAGAGAAAGAATTTTTGACCCGTTTACTCAGGTCGATGCTTCGACAAGAAGGAGATATGGCGGCACTGGATTAGGATTGAATATCTGTAAGAAACTGGTCGAATTAATGGGGGGAGAAATTTGGATAAAAAGCACTGTGGGAGTGGGATCGACATTTTACTTTACTGCGTGCTTTGAGTCAGTTCATGATTCAGAATCCCCGTCAATTGGGAAAGGAAAAGAACAGCCGATTTCCCTTCGTCCCCTAAGAATCCTCTTGGCTGAAGATGACGCCCTAAACCAGAGATTCGCCACCGAGGTTTTGATTAATCAAGGTCATTCGGTAGAAATAGCCATGAATGGGAAGGAAGTCATCAACAAGTTGAGGGTAAAACCGTTTGACCTGATCTTGATGGATATTTCCATGCCCGACATGGACGGTACCGAGGTGACTAAAGTTATCAGAGGTTCGACATTAAATATTTTTGATTCAAAGATTCCGATTATCGCTCAGACCGCTCATGCCTTAAAGGGGGATAAAGAGAGATTTCTTGAAGCCGGCATGGATGGCTATATAACTAAACCCATTGACATAGATGAATTATCAGCAGTGATACGGCAAGTGGTGCCTCATTTTGTTCTCAAGGATGGTGCCGGGGAAGACGAAGACAGACCGTCCGAAGCAACAGATGAAACTCTGCCGGTTTTCGATAACAAGGCGCTAAAAACTAGATTTTCAGGCAAAGAAGACCTGCTGGGTAAACTATTCGAGATGTTTGTTGAGGATATCCCTAATAAAATTTCCGATCTCGATTCTTCGATGGACCATGGGGGCTTCAAGGCACTATTTCGCCTGGCCCACACATTGAAAGGTTCGGCTGCAACCCTGGCTGCCACCGCCCTAAATCGATGTGCCGCCAATCTTGAAAAATGTGCACTCGAAGAAGATCTGGAAGCGGTCAAGCTGCATTTTCCGAAACTAAAGGCCGAGATGGAACGGCTCAGGGCCGTCTCCCTTGAACAATTATTAGCCCGGTTGAATGAATAGATCATGTTGATATTTGTCGGACTTTAGACAAGCTACTCCGGCGACCCGGTGGCCAGTGCCTGATAACCAACATTTTTTAGGCAGGTCCGTCTGATCACGGACAATCTCGAGCATCAATAATTGCCTTAAAACTGCTCTTGACTTCCAGTGAATACTGTGTTATATTACTGACGAAGGAGATCATGCCATGGACGGTATATCTACTAGCGCCTCTGCCTATTATGACTATGCTAGTAGTGCGTCCAATCAGACCTTCCCCAATCCATTTCCCGGATCATCATCGCAACAACCAAACAATACAGCAAAATCAACCTCAAACTCAGTTCCCGACCCTACCACACCGACTAAAGGTGGGCAAACTGATCCCCTGACCGGAAGGAAAAAGATATCCCCCGAGGAGCAGAAAAAAGGCTCCAGCCCCGGTCAATTGAGTGACAAGGATCAGCGGGTCGTCGAACAGTTGCGTAAGCGCGACCAGGAAGTCACAACTCACGAGCAGGCCCATATGGCTGCAGCCGGGGCCTATGCCACTTCCGGGGCGACCTACACTTACGAGACTGGGCCGGATGGCCAAAGCTATGCCGTGGGGGGCGAGGTCTCCATAGATACTTCTCCGGTCAAGGGTGACCCGGCCGCGACCATAATGAAAATGGAGACCATCCAGCGGGCCGCGCTCGCTCCGGCCAGCCCTTCCGGCCAGGACCAAAAGGTGGCTGCCGCGGCCGCCGCTAAAGCTCAGTCGGCAAGAGTAGAACTGCTCCGCAAGCAAATGGACTCCCAATCCCAGGGCGCCCAAATGGCCCACGAATCCCGACCAACCGTCTCAACCAAAACCGGCCCGTCCAAAGGCGCCACGGAAGCCCCTAAAACCAAAACGGCTCCCTCCCCTACCACCGCTTCTCCTGTCACGGATCAGTCCGAAACCGGATCAGTGTCGAATTTTGCGCCGTCATCCGACCTCTCTTCAAGTGCAGTGATCTACAACAGACTCTCCAGCCTCATCCCCACTGGTAGCTTAATCAACCAGATGGCCTAACCACTTATCTTGCTACGATAGCCGCAGATTGCTCGATCCCGTCGGTGTCTGCGTTTTCAACTCCTGATCCCTGGTCCCGGTTTGGGCAAATGGATAGGCTGGCCGGTCGCCAGGTGGGCGCATTCCGACAAAGCTTCCGATAGGGTGGGATGGGCGTGGATAGTCTCGGCCAGATCAAAGACCGTGGCACCCAGTCGGATGGCCAGGGCCCCTTCATGGATGATGTCTGAGGCGTGGGGACCGATGAGGTGTACGCCCAGTATCTTGCCTGACTTTGTTTCTGAGACGATCCTGGCCTCACCGGCAATGTCACCCATGGCCTGGGACTTACCCAAGGCCCGGAAAGGGAAAGCATGGGCCTGAGTATTGAACCCGGCCTGGACAGCCTGCTTCTCCGTCAGCCCCACATCGGCCATTTCGGGGGAAGTAAAAATAGCCGCCGGCACAACATCATAATGCATGATTCTATCTCCGCCCAAGGCGTTTTCAGCCGCCACCAGCCCTTCCGTGGTAGCCACATGGGCCAGCATGATCTTGGATGGGCCCAACACGTCCCCGACAGCGAAGACGTCCGGCACATTTGTCCGGAGGTGATCATCCACCATGATCCAACCCCGGCTATCGCGGTCCAGGCCCAATTCCGGGATGCCGTAACTATCCCCGTGGCCGGCCCGGCCAACCGTGACCAGCATCTTATCCACCTCCAGCGTCTGGTTCCCCGGTTCTTTGTCCCGCGGGGCAGTCGCTGCCGGTCCCAGCGTCACCTTTACCCTACCCTGGGCCGTAACCTCGGCCTGGTGCACGGTCTGGCCTAAGAATAGCTCGATCTTCCGCTTTTTCATCTCCCGGGCCAGGATTTTGGCGCTGTTCTCATCCACGGAAGGCAATGGAATCAGCCGGTCCATGGCTTCTACAATCGTCACCTGGGCCCCGAATTCCTGAAAGATATACCCAAATTCACACCCCACCACCCCGCCGCCTAAGATCAGCAATCGCTCTGGTATCTCCGTCAAGAGCAAAGCCTGATCAGAGGACAGGATGTAACGGCCGTCAAATGGCAGACCCGGTAGTTCCAGAGGTCCGGATCCCGTGGCCACAATCAATTTATCGGAAACTATTATTTCAGACTCAGTGTCGCCGGTCCTCACCTCCACCCGGTGTGGATCGAGGATCGTCCCGGTCCCGGAGACCACCCGAATTCGGTAACTCTTCAGGATCGCCCTGATCCCATTGGCTAGAAGGGAGATCACCTCGGTTCGGCGGCGTTGGACCAGAGCCATGTCCGGTCGAATGGACCCTTCCATCACAATGCCCAACGATGGAAAGCGCCGGACCAGTTCCAGAGCTTCCGCCGTGGCCTTGAGCGTTTTGGTCGGGATACATCCCCAATTCAGGCAGGTGCCGCCCAGGTTGTCTTGCTCAATAATCGTCACCTGCGCCCCCAACTGAGCGGTTCGAATGGCGGCGACATATCCCCCCGGTCCGGCGCCCAAGACCGTCACCCTAATTTGACTCATTGATTGTCTCCAGCGGGTTACAGGTTACAGCCACCCCATCATCTCGACCGACATTTGGGCTCCCTGATCCCGACCCTGAATCCAGGCCAGGAGATGATCCACCTTCTTTTTGATGTAGGTCGTGGGATCCCCTTCCATACGGGTGATAAAGGGTTCATCCGAAAACAGGTCGGCGCTGCGGCCGTACTCTTCCGCGACCAGGTCGGTCTGGCCGGTGCTTTCGAGCGCGGCTATGTATAAGGCGATTATGTCAAAGTCAAAGTTATCATATAGGGCCGCCATCTCCGCCTGGTCCAGGGCGGCGCGATGATCGCCCAATTTCAGATGAAGCAAACCCTTAAGGAAGAAAAACCGGGGGATCCCTAATCCCACAGCCACGGCCCGGTCAATCCTGGCCAAAGCCCCAGAAAAGTCTTCTAAGCAGATGTTGGCCAGGGCCGCGATAAAGCCTCCCTCAACGGCATCCAGGTATGATGACGTGGTTAAGGCCAACTGCGCCTCTTCTCTAGCATGAATGGTATGGCCGAGCATCTGGTGCAGACCCGCCAGGGCCAGGTGGGCGGAGATACCTCCGGAACCGGCTGCCGTGGCAGCCCGTTGAAAGAACCTTTCCGCCCGGTCTTTTTCACCGGCCAGAAGGCAGGATTTTCCCTTAAGCAATTGCATTCGGGGCAAGTTGGGACGCAGGGCCAATCCGGTGTCGATGAAGGCCCGTCCCTGAGCAGAGGCCGAAAAGAAATCCCCCAGGACCAGGTATGGCCAGAAAAAGGCGGGGTTCTCATCCATGGCCTGCTGCCATAAGGTCAAGGTGGTGCCCAGCTCTCGCTTTAGGGCGTGATAGATGCCGGTCCAGAAGAGATCGGCATGGTCGCCGGGCTTCGTTGCTTCGGCCTCAGCCAGGACCCGGCGGCCCTGGTCGTACTGCCCCAGGTCATTGAATAACAACTCGGATAGCAGAAGCAGGGACCGGTAAGGATGTTTCAACCTGGCTGCCTGGGCCAGCCGCGACAGGGCCTGTTTGAGAAAACCGTGCCTTTTTTCTCGATTCTGGATGCGGCGGCCGATCATGGCCTCCATCCCGGCCAGGAGGATCAGGGCTTCAAATATACCCGTGATCAATATCTCCGGATCAATCGCTTCTTTTAATGGTCCTAAATCAGCCGGAATCTGTCGATCCAAATGTAAGTCTTTAAGCGCGTTGAGCAGTTGATTCCGATGATGCAGGGCGCCTGAGACGTTGTTCCACAGTCCTTCGGCCAGTCCGGCGTAGGCTTCCTCGGTTATCTTCATGGTGGCCGCCCACTTCGCCTCCAGTTCTTTCTTGATTTCCTTGATGTTGGTCGCGTCCGCGGCGATCCCGGTGAGTTCGGCGATGCGCTCCCGTTCCGCAGCAAACCGGGGAATATCCTCAATTTTGGAACCGGCTTCGAGCAGCAGCTTTAAGGCTTGTTCCGGCAAGTCCTGAGATATTTTTGTCTCCGCCTGATAAATCGCCCTGATGACTTTATCCTTGAGCCGGCGGTACCGGAATTCATCGAACTTCCACTGCCGAATGGCCTCGGCAAATTCCCCTGCGGTCTGATAGCGGTCATCCTGACGGAGCTGCAGGGCTTTCATGCAAATCGTAGATAGATATTCATCCGCCTCCGTGTCTGGATGCCGGACCATTATCGGATCGATATCGGCCGCTCTAATTCGTTCGAATACCTTAGAGATATCCCGTCCCGGATAAGGCGGAGTGTAAGTCAGGATAAAATACAGAATGGCGCCTAAGGCGAAAATGTCGGACCGGAAATCCACCGTCTGCAGATCACCCTGAGCCTGTTCCGGAGACATAAAAGAGGGAGTTCCGATGACCGCCCCGTCCTGCGTGAGCGCCAGGGAACCGTCACTCCTCGCCGTGCTCACCCCATCAGGGTCGGCGTCCGTTATGGAACCTACTCCGCCGTCCCGGCCTAGCACCTTGGCCAGGCCCCAGTCCATCACATAAACTTCGCCAAAGCTGCCGATCATGATATTGGCCGGTTTCAAGTCCCGATGCAGGACGCCGGCGGCATGGGCATAGTTCAGGGCGTTAAGCACATCGAGAAATACGTCTATCAGAGTCAACATGTCGTATTTAGCGGCAAAGTGCCGGTTACCCCGTTTGATTTGGAGAACAATCTCCTCTAATGTGTGCCCTTCCACCAGTTTCATGCTGAAGAAGACCCGGCCCTCCTCATTTACTCCCAGTTCATAAAGGGGGATAATATTAGGATGTTGAAGTTGGGCCGTTATCTGGGCCTCTTCAAAAAAGCGGTACATGGCTCGCTCGTTCTCTGCGGCCGGACCATACAAGGACTTGATGGCCACCGTCCGCTTCAGGTCTTTGTCCCGCCCCATAAACACCTTGGCCATGCCGCCTTCGCCGACCTCTGAAAGAACAGTGTATTTTTTCCAGGCCTGGTGATACATTTCGGGAGCCTGTCTGACGGTGATGAACCGTTTACTCGTCTCCGGGTCCACCTCCACCGGCCGAGCCAGGGTGTCCAGGGCCACCGTATCGCCGCCGAGCTGGTCATCGTGGAGTATTACCTTCATGTTACTCCCCGTTATGCCATATTTTAAATGGTCACAATTGTCTCTTTTGATCCCGCCTCAGGGTAACGGCGCACGCCAACGAGTCGATTATAACAGTTAAAAGTATATGTAAATAACCTGATGCGGAATTCCATCATTTGAAAAAAAGCCGACTCCCGGTATATTGACCGGATCAACCAGAAATGGCAACAAAAATCATAACCGAGAACTTAATTGCCATCCGTACTGTGACCGCAATGGGTTGGGCCACCCGGGACTGAGTATTGACTTGACTTGTACGATTTCTCTGCTATCTTGCCTTCCAGAATACAGCATTTGAAGCCACGGCCTTTCAGTAGGGAACTCCTTTGAATTGTGACCCCATAGGGGTTGAGCCGGCGGAGACGAGGTTATGACAACCGGTCGGACAGCGCGTCCGTGGCCAGGTCTGATGCCGCCGGATCTCCATATCTTTAACCACTCATTGACTGAGAAACGTAATACATGGATCATATCAGAAATTTTAGCATCATCGCCCATATTGATCACGGCAAATCGACTCTGGCCGACCGCCTCATCCAATTGACCAAGACCATCGACGTCCGGGAATTCCAAAACCAGGTGCTCGACACTATGGACCTGGAGCGGGAACGGGGCATCACCATCAAGAGTCAGGCCATTACCTTGAGCTACCACGCTAAGAACGGCCAGACCTACGCCCTGAATTTAATCGATACCCCCGGCCATGTGGATTTTTCCTACGAAGTCTCCCGTTCTCTGGCCTCGTGCGAAGGCGTCTTGCTGGTGGTGGATGCCAGCCAGGGCGTCCAGGCCCAGACTCTGGCCAATCTCTACCTGGCCATGGAACATGACCTGACCGTTATCCCGGTCATCAACAAGATCGACTTGCCCAGTATCGACCTGGACATGGTCAAGGAGCAAATAGACCACGAACTGGGGTTGGACCCGGACACGGCCTTGCTGGTCTCGGCCAAAGAAGGCCGCGGGATCGAAGAACTCCTGGAAGCCATCGTCGAGCGCATCCCGCCACCCCAAGGAGATCCGACCGCGGCCCTGCAGTCGCTTATCTTTGACGCCCGGTATGATGCCTACCGGGGCACGGTCATCTACACCAGGGTGTTTAACGGCCAGGTCAAAACGGGTGATACCATCATCTTCTGGTCGAATAAGGCGGAATACCGGGTGGAAGAAGTGGGCATGTTCCGGATTAAGCTGGTGCCCAAACCGGTGTTGACCGCCGGCGATGTGGGATACATTGTGGCCGGGGTCAAGACGGTCAGCGACACCAGCACCGGAGACACCATCACCCTCCGGGACAATCCCTGCGACCAACCCCTGCCCGGCTTCAAAGAGGTCAAGCCGGTGGTGTTTTCTTCGATCTATCCCGTAGATGCTGACGACTACCAGGACCTGGCCGTGGCCCTGGAAAAACTCAAGCTGAATGACGCTTCGCTGACCTTTCAGAAGGATGCCTCCGCTGCGTTGGGTTTCGGGTTCCGGTGTGGCTACCTGGGCCTGCTTCATGTGGAAATCGTCCAGGAGCGGCTGGAACGGGAATTTAATCTGGCCCTGATCATGACCGCGCCCTCGGTCCGGTACCGGTTCATCATGTCCAACGGTCAGGAATTGTACATCGACAATCCCACGGCCTTTCCAGATCCGACCAAGATTTCCACGACGGAAGAACCGTACATTCGGGCGGCCATGATTATGCCGGAAAGATACCTGGGTGCGGTCATCAAGGTCTGCGTGGACCATCGGGGAACGAATTCCAACATCAATTATCTGTCCGAGAACCGGATAGAGTTGACTTATGAACTCCCCCTGGCCGAGGTCATTTACGACTTCTACGACAAGATTAAGTCGGTCTCCCAGGGTTATGCCTCGTTCGACTACGATCTCCTGGATTACCGCCCCAGCGATCTGGTCAAGCTGGATATCCTGATCAACGGCGAACGCCTGGATGCCCTATCCATGCTTATCCATCGTAACCGGGCCGAGGGCCGGGCTCGGGGTATCTGTAAGAAGCTCCGCACGGAGATCCCCCGGCAGATGTTTAAGGTGGCCATCCAGGGCGCCATCGGGGCCAAGGTCATCGCCCGGGAGACTATCTCGGCCTTCCGCAAAGATGTTACCGCCAAATGCTACGGCGGAGATATCTCTCGAAAACGGAAGCTCTTGGAAAAGCAGAAGGAAGGCAAGAAGCGGATGAAGGCCGTCGGCTCCGTCATGGTCCCCCAGGCAGCGTTTCTGTCGGTGTTGAAGGTGGATACGGATTAGAACACCTGGACGCGGCCGGCTAAAATAAACGGCCAAATCCGAGTAAGCCCCAACGGGACGCACCAGGTTAGCCCTGGGCAATGCCGCAATGCTGTTGAATTAAGGCAACGACGTTGAGATTTCTCGCTTCGCTCGAAATGACAGGAAGTGGACCATCTGGAATGACGATATAAATTTGTCATTCCGAACGAATGTGAGGAATTTTATCACATCTGAAGATGGCCAGGCCGCATCTTAATTCAACAGCATTGGAGTAACGCCCTGGGAAATCCGGATGGTTACGGGTCGGTATGATGCTCAGGTGGTCTGGCAATCGGATGGCCATGCGGTTGGCCAGGTGGTCCGGCACGCTCATAGTCTTCATCTAATTAATCAGGGAAATCATAGCCAATCAGGGAAATCATAGTTCAAAAATTGGAGCGATATCTAAGTGCCAGATTCCCATGGAATAAACCAATCATGCGGATATCATTTTATATTTTAGCTTTCATGACCGCTTTTTCGGCCCTTTCTAATGCCCGACCGAAGAACTTGCCGACCGGCGACAGTGTCTGTTAAATCAAAGTTCAACATGGCCCGAAACCCCTTTCTGGGGATTTTGCGAAACCGATTCATCAAAAACATGATCAGAAGGTCCAATATCTCCGTGGAGTGCTCTTCCGGATAAGCCTGTCTGACCAAATACCCCAAGCCTTTGCTGCCCCGGCGTCCCCGTTTATCCGGTTGCCCTGTCTGATCGTCCGCGCATAGAGGTGCAGAGTTGCTCAATCAACTGGTCGCTATTAACC
>JADFYC010000066.1 GCA_015233295.1 Deltaproteobacteria bacterium
TTACTAAAGCCCTGTCCGGTGGATGAATTGACGGCCAGAATCGATGCGGCCTATGAACGCAAGGTTACTCGGACAAAAGTGAAGGCCAAGACGACTTAGATAGGGATAAGGTGTCGCTCCGCTCCAGATACCGCTAATGCGTCTGAATAGAACGTCTATGATTTTTCTGAAGAGTCTCTAGTCCCGGACTGACGTCCTGGCCGACTGGACCATTTTACTTAGGACCCTATTTGATCATTCTGGTTCAAAACGACCCCGAGGTCCCGCCTGGTTTGCTGCTTGAGGCCCTCCGCCAGTCACCTACCCCCTGCCGGGTGCTCCGCCCTGACCTGGGCGAACCGCTCGATGGTCTGGCCGAGGCCGCTGCGGTCATTGTCTTAGGGGGAAAAATGGGAGTGGATGATATTACTGAATTCCCCTTCCTGGTTAAGGTCAAGGAATTCATCCGAGCCGTCCTGGCCGGCGACATCCCTTTCTTGGGCATATGTTTGGGAGGGCAACTTTTGGCTCAGGTCGCCGGGGGCCGGGTGATTAGCCGGGCTAACGAAGAACTGGGATGTCATCCTATTTTTTTGACCGGCCAAGGGGCGGCTGATCCGATCTTCGCTTCTTTGCTCCAGCAGTTCATTACCTTTCAATGGCACCATGATTCCTTTGTCCCTCCCGCTGGAGCAGCCCTACTGGCCTACTCGGCCGGGTGCCCTCATCAGGCCTTCCGCTTCGGCAAACTGGCCTATGGTTTTCAGTTCCACCCGGAAGTAACCCCGTCCATCGTGGCCCTTTGGAGTGCCGACACCCCGCGGTCACAAGACATAACGGCCGCCTTCCAAGAAAAGGAAGCCGCCTACCGCCGGACTTCTCTTGCCGTCCTAACCAATTTTTTGAAGATAGCCAACTGCGTCCGCTAAGCACCAGCTTTTCCGGCCGGGTCGTCCGGTCCGCCTCAAGTCATTCCAGTAATTCGGTCAAACGCTTGTAGTCATCCTCCGTGTCCAGATCGGCCGGGTCCAGCCAACCGGTGACATCAACCGTGATGCCCTGGTGGAAGAACTGGTTGACCACGCTCCGGCCACCCACGTCGCCTTTCAAAACCTCCAGGTGGGGAAACAGTTGTCGTCCAAAAATGACCGGCGTCACCCTCGCCCCCGCGACCAGGGGCACGCATAATGGCGCATCCGAACTCAAAAAAGCGAAGATCAATCGATTGATCGTCTCCGGATAGATTATGGGCTGATCCCCCAATAGAACCATGACGCCATCCGTTTCTTCCGGCAATTGCCTCAGCCCGGCTTGAAGCGAAGAACTCATGCCCCGGTCAAACTCAGGGTTGATGACCAGTTTTAACCTGGTCGAGCCGGCCAGGGGGGAGAGGTCGGTCGCTATTTCTCCGGCTCGATATCCCAAGACAACCAGCACCCGATCCAGGGCCGAGGTCAGAGCCGCGGAGACGATCCGGTAAAGGATGCTTTGGCCGCCTATCCGGGCCAGTTGTTTCGGCCGACCCAGGCGAGTGGACCGGCCCGCAGCCAGGACCAGGCCTATGACCAGACGGCGAGGGGGAGTAGGCATATAATATTGCTCCGTTGGATTGGTTAATCAAAAAATACATCAAATGCATAATTCTAAAAAGCAAAATCTTGTATTTCTAACAAAGATGCTTATAATCTCGGCCAGGGATCGGTCCGGATCGTCGGTTGCGGTAACCTGGCTTTGATTACGAGTTCAACGCATGACTATAATTGCTTATCAGAAGGAGGACTTATGGCAGAACAACCAAAGGAGAGTTGGCTTCAATGGGTCGCACTAACCACCACTATCTTGGCCGTGGCCGCGGCCATCTCATCTCTTAAGGCATCCAGTTACTCAACCAGAATCCAGATATCCACGACCCGAGAGTCAAACCAATGGGCGTACTACCAGGCCAAGAGCATTAAGGAACACAGTTTCAGGCAAAACAGGGTCATATTATCCGCACTGGAATTGCTTGAAAACAAAAGCCAGGCGGCTCAAACCTTCTTGCTAGACAACATAAAGAAATATGACACCGAGATTGTCCGCTATGAGAAGGAAAAGGAAGAAATCAAAGTCAAGGCTGAGAGCCACGCCAAGGAACAAGAGGTGCTGAAAAGACACAACGGTAGTTATGCCCTGGCCGTGATGCTTTTGCAGATCGCCATCATGCTCAGCGCCGTCGGCGCCTTGATTAAAAAGAAACTCCTTTGGTATGGGGGTATGGCCCTCGGGGCTTGGGGATTGATTTATATGGGCAATGGGTTCTTCCTTTGGTTTTGAGCCGTTAACCCCAATTTTTCCTTACCTCCGGCCGTTTTAGGGCGCAGGCAAGCCGCTGTCTGCGTCGGCCGCCTTGGGGATTAATCCTATCCTCTCAGGTTTTTACCCATCAGAATAGTTAGTCGACCTATGGATTTATTCGTTCAAAAAAGTCATAATGCTTGGTAACGGCAGGTGTGGGACTAATGATGAATACATTACAAAAAAACGTAGAAACTAAATAGCGCCTTATCCTGGGCTGCCCTCCTTCATGAATGAATCATTGGTACCTGCCACAGGACCAAACAATCTTATTTAAACAAAATGGGGCAATGAGACGCAACCTCCCAGAGACGGTGGGCAGCCGACTTGTAAAAGGAGTGAAATTATGGTCAAGGTTATGGTCGTTGACGACGAATGTTTAGTCACCACACAACTTTCGAAGTGTATATCCAGGTTAGGTTACGATGTCGTTACTCCGGCCACGTCGGGTGAAGAGTCGATCGACCTGGCCAGGCAAATTAGACCTGATCTGATCTTCATGGATATCCTCATGCCGGGTAAATACGACGGCATCGCGGCCGCTGAAATCATCAAACGCGAGATGGATATCCCTGTGGTCTTTGTATCCGGCTATTCGGACGACGACCTGTTGCAGCGGGCCAAGCAGGTGGATCCATTAGGTTACATTGTCAAACCCTTTGCGGAAGCCGAAGTCAAGGCCGTGCTTGAATTGGCTCTTTATAGAAGAGAGATGGAACGGCGCCTGAAAGAAAGAGAAAAAAGCGTTGAAGAACGGTCCGAATTGTTACCCAATATTGTTTGTGAGTTGAATGCCGACCTGAGGGTCACTTACCTCAACCAGGCAGGATTTGAGACCCTGGGTTATTCTCCGGCGGATTTGGACGCGCCCTTAACGGCTTCAAGTTTAATTAATCCCGATGACCAGCCTGTGGCCATCAAAGCCATATCCGATTCCTTCTTAAAGGGCATAACTAGCGAAAACGAATTTCGGATAGTCCGCAGTGATGGTTCTTCCGTGTCGGTCCTTGGGCAATGTGCCCCTATAAACAAAGGGGAGGATACCGTCGGGGTCAGATGTAGTCTGACTAATCTTACTGAAATGAGGAGATTTGGAGAACAACTTGCTATAGACAATCAACTGGCGGCCATGAGTACTCTGGTTGGGGGTATCGCCAACGATTTCAATAATTTTTTGGCCATTATTATCGGCTATATGGAATTGGCCCGAATTGATTCACCGCCGCAAGCAATTATCCACCGGCACCTCGGCCAGGCCATGGACGCCTGTTGGAGCGCCAAACACCTGACTCAAAGGCTTCTATTTTTGTCTCACGGGGGCGCCCCAAATATAAAATCTTCAAATCTAACTGAATTGATTAAAGATACGGTCGCCCTGGTGCCGGGTGGGCCGAATATCCGGTGGAAGTATTGTTTAGAAGATAATCTCTGGCCGGTCGATGTCGACCCCAAGCAGGTAAGCCAGGCTCTTTGCAACGTCATTGGAAACGCACAACAAGCTATGGAAAACGGCGGAGTCATAAACATCGTCGCCGGGAACTATCTTGTAGGTGTGCGGCCCCGGAATGAATCCCCATTTTTGCCCGAGGGGAAATACGTTCGAATCTGTATTGCCGATCAAGGTGACGGCATCCCTGAAGAGCATCTGCCCCGCATCTTTGATCCCTACTTCTCGACCAAACCCCGGGGAACCAGAAAAGGGATGGGGTTAGGTCTGACCATCACCCATTCCATTATCAAAAGACACCACGGCCATATTCGAGTGGAATCCGTCCCCGGCGCCGGCACAAGTGTCTATATCTACCTCCCCGCAGCCCAAATGCCGTCAGGTTGATTCTTATCGGTCCCGGTCTATCCCGCTGGATGAGGTATTTTTGGCCTGTCAGGTCCACCTATTTCTGTTGACATGTGATGGTCGGTTGATAGATAATTATTTAGGACATTGATAATCCTACTGGTCAGGCTGGCGGTGAGATCGGCATGAACGCCGGCTTGACGGCCGTCGAGCCTGGGCTCAATTTCCTATTCGGCGGCCTGGTTCAGGCGCGGTTTATAGTTGCATTTTCCCTCCCGGATTAAAGCCTTCGCCATCGTCGTTCGACCTGGGCATTTGATTAAACTGACAGGGGGACAAACATGCTGGTTATGAATTGGATGAGTAAGGATGTGGTGACCATAGATGAGCAAGAGTCCATGGGTACCACCATGAGGATAATGAAAGAGAAGAAAATCCCGTCCTTTCCCGTGATGCGGGGAGACAAGATCATTGGCATCATCACAGATCGGGACATCAAAAAGGCCTCGGCCTCCAACGCCACCTCCCTTGAAATTCATGAGCTTCTTTATCTCCTGGCCAAAATCAACGTCAAAGACATTATGACCCTGAATCCGATCACGGTGCCGCCTGATTATACCGTTGAGGAAGCCGCCGAGATATTGCTGGAAAATAATATATCAGGGCTGCCGGTGGTTGATTCCATGGGAAAACTCGTCGGCATTATCACTAAAAACGACATCTTCAAGGCGATGATATCCCTGACCGGCTCCGGAAAAGACACGGTTCTTTTTGCCCTGCGGGTGGCCGACCGGCGCGGGGCGCTGAAAGAGGTGACCGATGTCATAAGAAATTGCGGCGGCCGGATGAAGAGTATCCTGACCTCCTACGACCAGGCCGTGCCGGGCCACCGCAATGTTTATATCCGGGTGTTTGATCTCGATCATCACTGCTTGACGGGACTAATCGACCAGCTTAAGGAAATGGCCATCCTTCGCTACGTGGTAGACCAATATACTAATACGAGGGAGATTTACATGAATTAATCCCTGTCCCGGCGCCTGCTCGTCATCAATCAGTCTCCAGCACAGGGCCCCGTCCCCCTAAGGAGGTTTTTTTCATGGGTTTGGGCAAGAACAGAATATTGCTGGCTGTCGATAGTTCCGATTATTCTTTTAACTCGGTCCGCTATGTCAGCCAAATTATGCCGCCTGACCAAACAGAGGTCGTTATCTTCAACGTCATTTCCAGGATCCCGGATGGTTATCTGGATATGGAGGCCGGAACCTCCTACAATGCCGAACACTACCGCCTCCGCGCCTGGGAAACGCTACAGGAAAAACTAATTAGTGACTTTGTGAATAAGGCACGCAGTTTTTTTCTGGAGCGTCATTTTCCGGAGGAAGCCGTCCGGGTTAAGATAGTGGCCAAAAAAGCCGGTGTCACCCGGGACATTTTATATGAATCAAAAGACGGGTATCAGGTCGTCGCGGTGGGACGCCGCGGACTTAACCCCATTTCCGAGCTGGTCTTGGGCAGCGTCTCTAATAAGCTCATTGGGGCCGCCTCCCATGTCCCTGTTATGGTCGTGGGGGGAGTCAGTCGTCCCGACAAGCTCATGGTTGCCCTGGATGCGTCAGCCGGCGCCATGAAGGCCGTGGAACATGTGGCTAAGCTTGGCCATGGGGCAGACTGGCGAATCTCCCTGGTCCACGTCATCCGGGACGTTGATTTTGCCCCGCCGGACCTGGCCCTGGTCAACTTAGAAGAGTGGAGACGGGATTTTGACAAAGAGCTACGGCAAATTGAAAAGGACATGGAGCCGGTTTTTGACCGGGCCATAACCATCTTGGAACAGGCTGGGGTCAACCGGAATTTTATCGACACCAGGGTTTTAACTACGGGGTCCAGCCGGGCTGGGGCCATTGTGGATTATGCCACTGAGGAAGCCTACGGGACCATTGTCTTGGGCCGGCGAGGTCTATCCAAGGTCCAGGAATTCATTATGGGCCGGGTCAGTAACAAAGTGGTTCAACTGGCCAAGGATCTGGCTATCTGGGTGGTCAACTGAAAGCGGGCGGCGGCTTACGGGTTATGGATTATAGATGATGAAAAATACAGCTCAAATCTTGTTAGTGGATGATGAGGTCATCATCACTTTGGAGTTGAAAAGGTGCCTGACGGCCTTAGGCTATGAGGTGGTGGGAACGGCTATTTCCGGCGAGGAATCAGTGAAAATGGCTCAGGCCCTGCATCCCGATTTAGTCCTCATGGACATCGTCATGCCCGGAAAATTAGATGGTATTCTGGCTGCGGAAATTATCTCTTCTCAACTGGATATCCCGATTGTCTTCGTGACCTCCCATGCGGGGGATCAATTCCTGGAGCGGGCCAAAAAGGCCGGCGCCTTTGGATATATCTTGAAGCCTTTCCAGCAGAATCAGATTGAGGCGGTCATCGGGCTGGCTCTGCACAAACATGAGATGGGCCGGCGGCTACGCCAGAGTGAGACTCGTTACTCCCTGGCCACTGAAGCCGGCCGGGTCGGGATGTGGGAATGGAAGGTGGGTCAGGAAGAGACATACATTGACCCCGTGCTCAAGGCCTTGCTCGGCTATCAGCCCCACGAGATAGGTAACACCATGGAAGACTGGATCAGGCTCATTCACCCCGAAGATGTGGGCCGGTTGCGGATGGGGATGCAAGCCTGCCTTGAGGGCGCCGCGCCCCACTTCGAGTTGGAACATCGGATGATCCACAAGAATGGGACTATCCGCTGGTTTTTGACCCGAGGTAGTCTCGTCAATGATTACGCCGGGCGACCGGTGAGCCTCCTGGGTACGCAACTCGATATTACCGAGAAACACGACATCCAGGAGGAGTTGCGGAAGAGCCTAGAAAAAATTAAGCTGTTCGCCTATTCCATATCCCATGACCTGAAAAGCCCGGCCCTTGGGATCCACGGCCTGGCCCGGTTGCTCCATGACCATTACGGAAGCGTGTTAGACGAGAAAGGGAAGGAGTATTGCCGGCAGTTGATGAATGTTTCCAGGCAAGTCAACGCCTTTGCCGACAATATCAATGCCTTTATCTCGGCCAAAGAAACGCCCATCACCATAGAATCAATTGATATCAAAGAAGTATTGATGATAATTCGGTCTGATTTCGCTAACTCATTGGACCAACGCCGGATCAGTTGGTCAGAACCCGACACTCTGCCTGAAATCAGAGGTAACAAATTAGCTATCCTCCGAATTTTGCGGAATTTGATAGACAACGCGATCAAATACGGCGGAGAAAAGCTCAGTCGGATTGATATCGGCTATCACCCCTCCCAGACGGCCCATGTGTTCTCGGTCAGCGACGACGGGATAGATATCTCAGCCGAGAATGCCAAAAAAATATTCAGCCCATTTCAACGCCTCAATAACTCTCGCAAGACAGACGGAAGCGGTCTGGGACTGGCCATTGTCAAGGAACTAGTCGAGCAGCACCACGGCCAGGTCTGGATCGAGTCCGGCCAACACAACGGGGTCGCCTTCTACTTCTCCATCGTCCGGAATCTCTAAGTATCCACCGGTTGATAGCTTGTTTTATCGTTATTATAAGGATTAAATTTTTCGGGACAGGGATATTTTCAGCCTTTCAATTTCTTTTAGCACACCTTCTTGGGCCATTGACCGACGGTAGCACTTATTAGGGCACTCCTCCCGAGTGGAGTAGCAGATGTGGCGACCGCGGTTAGAAATATCAGGGGAGACGTCGGTGCATTCCCGTAGGATATCGGCGCTCAGGCCACCCGTGTTGACCCGAAATTCGGACCCCAGACCGCCTTCCGTGCATCCAAATACCCTGACCAGGTAGTTGGCAAAATCATTGTTCAGCACTAATTCCTCAATAAGATTACCCGGCATTTCGGCTATTTCGTCTCTAGCGGCAATAGTCCAGATTTTAGATTTGATCATCTTCTCTCTCCTGAGCGTCCGCACCACTATAGCTATTTGACCCCATATAATCTAAAAATATTCGTAGGGCAAGGCAAATCTGGCCTATATCGAGGTTCGTCGGGCAATTGAGCCGGATATTTTCACTTTGCGGCGTGAGGTTAACCATAGTCGGTGGTTGAAAGGGGTCATTCCCGCCATCCGTAGTCGGACATGGCCGGATGGGGTTCGTAAGGATTGGCGGAAGCGGGCATACCGCTTTGGATATACATCTGGTCCCGCTTGGTTCCCGGATTGAGTTGACAATGCTCACATGCGGCCAGAGTGACGGCGGCCGCAACCAAAAGAAGCAGGACTATCTTATTCATGTTCATGGGCTTGACCTCCTGGCTAGGCACAGAGTTTTCTAATCTTCCGATACTTATACCAGGTTTCTCGCCGATTTTCAATCAAGATAACAGATCGTCGTCAGGCCTTCCCGCAGTATTGTCCAGCCGGGTCGGCTTGCCGCCCGCGAGATTTGATTCCTGGAGATATCTGGCAAGCTTTGTGTTTTTTATTGACTTATTTCCGGCTATGTGCATAATTGGTTAGTTTTTAGTTGGTTAATTGATTGATGAGAAGAGCCGAAAATCTATTTCCCCGGTTGAAGTCGGGGGCTGACAACAACTTTGGTCATCCACAGGTAGGAGGTTGATTCATGAAACGGTGCTTTAGTGTGTTATCTTTGATCTGTATCCTATCTTCATGCCTATTAATTAATTCTTGTAGCGACTCTAATGATACGCCTCTCCCCAGACCGGTTCTCCGTAGCGTGGTGTATGGCAACACCGGTTTCGTAGCTTCAGGCGACAATGGGGCGATTTTCTTTTCTTCCGACGGGGTCACCTGGACTTCAAAAACTTACAATGTTTATGCTGACTTGTACCAAGTAAAATTTATCAACAATCAATTCATCGCCTATGGCGCCAGGGGCAATATCGTTACCTCGCCCGACGGCAACCTCTGGGCCCTGCAGCAAACGGGCACATCTAATGTTCTTTGGGCCTCAAGCTCGACCTCCAAGATCATCGTGGTGGTCGGCGCGGGCGGCACTATCCTGACCTCGCCCCAAGGCACTAACTGGACAGCGGTGAATTCCGGGACCAACCGAGATCTATTTGGCGCCATCCAGACCGACAACGGTTTTGTGGCCGTGGGCGCCGGAGGAACAATCTTGACCTCGCCGGATGGAATCAATTGGACCCCGCGTAGCTCCGGTACCAGCCTGGACCTGGGTAGTATTTCCTATTCCAACAAGATGTACGTGGCTGTCGGAGTCGGAGGGACAATAATTTTCTCTACCGACGGAATCAACTGGGTCCCCCAAAAGTCCGGTACGACAAATAGTTTGACCGAGGTCGAGTTCAAAAACAACCTGTTCGTGGCGGTGGGAGCCAACGGCACCATCGTGACCTCCTCAAACGGGGTAAGTTGGACAAAACAGAATTCCGGCACCGGCCAGAGCCTATTTGATGTTGCGTTTAAAGATAATACGTTCTATGTCGTGGGGGATGAGGGCACCATTCTCTCCTCTCAAAATGGCGTTGTCTGGTCCATGAAGAACTCAACCACGAATTATGCCCTTTTGAGTATCGATTTTGCCGCCAAGGTTATCGTTGTGGTGGGCGACCAAAGGGCCATCCTATCCTCTTCCGACGGCAATAACTGGATATGGCACGATCCTCAAACCTAGCCCCGGCAGAACCACCGATATCCTTTCTTTCTCTAACCAGGGAGAACCCGATGAAAGATTCCTTAACGCCAGGTTTAACTTTTGAATTTAAATTCCAGGTCCCTGACAACAAAACAGTCCCTCATTTATATCCGGAGGCCGTTGAGTTACAGGCTATGCCGCGGGTTCTGGCCACCGGATTTCTGGTCGGCCTGTTTGAATGGGCTTGCATCCGGGCCATTAATCCTCATCTTGATTGGCCCCGGGAACAGACCGTGGGGATTGGAATGAAGTTGAATCATCTGGCCGCCACGCCGCCGGGATTAACCGTCACGGTTAAGGGGGTCTTGGACAAGGTGGAGGGACGTCAATTGACCTTTTCCCTGACGGCGGATGACGGGGTGGATAAGATTTCCGAGGCGACCCATGACCGCGCCGTGATCAATGCCGAAAAATTCAACGCCCGAGTCGAAACCAAGGCCCAGAAAGTATCAAAATAAGCATGGCCGAAAACCAGCGACAGTCTCCGGTCCCGGAGTCCGTGGCCCGGTACGCACCACGCACTATTTATATCGCCTTCGAAGTCTTTCCCAAAGCTAAAGGGGCCACCAGTCACATGGCCATGTTGGCTCAGACCCTGGCGGCGGAGCATGGTCCCCTGTTGCTCCTCTGCTGCGGCCACAGCGACATGCCTGCCCTCCAGATAGAAGGTGACATCATCATCCGGCGGCACAAGGCCTACCACCCCAACATGCTGCATCGGGCGGTCGAATTTGGCCGGTTTGTTTACCGGATGCTCCGGAATCTGCCGCAGCAACCTGAAATGGTTATCTTTCGAGACCCTTGGGGGGGCGCCCCGGCACTCCAGGCCCTGGACGGATGCCCGGCGGTTTTTGAGGTGAATGCCCTGCCCAGTTGGGAGTTACCTTACGAATACCCGGCCATCCGGGACAATGCCGCGATGCGGGCTAAGATTCTCGACCTGGAGTCCTTCTGCCTCCGCCGCTCCGCCGGATTTATCACAGTTTCGTCTCTCACGGCTGAGGCCTTGCAGGGATTAGGTGTCTCCGGCGACCGCCTGACCATCATTCCAAACGCCGCGGATGATGTTTTCTTTACCCCGCCCGCCACAAGTGGTCCCGTCGGTCCCTGGCTGGAAGGGCGCTGGTTCGGCTATTTCGGCAGCCTCCATGCCTGGCAAGGGGTGGACATATTGATTCGGGCCTGGGCCAGGATTGAGAGAGGTTTTTCTCGGGTTAACCTATTGATTGTTCATAATAATCGTCGCCAAGCCGTAAAACGCCTGGCCAAGTTGGTCCGGCGGTTAGGATTGGAAAGTAGGGTTTGCTTTCAGGCCGATTGACCTCCTCCATCAGGACGGCGAATTCATCCCCTCCCAGGCGCGCCACCGTGTCCACTGCCCGGAAGCACTTCGATAACCGGCTGGATACGGCGACCAAAAGTTTGTCTCCGGTAATATGCCCGTAACTATCGTTGACTTGTTTGAACCGGTCCAGATCAAAAAGCAAAACAGCAAAACGGTGGTCCTGATTTCTCTTGATCCGTTCCAGTGCCCGGCCCAATCTTTCGGAGAACAGGACACGGTTGGGCAGCCCGGTCAGGGCGTCATGAAAGGCTTGATGAGCCAGCGCCTTTTCAACAGATTTCCGCTCCGAGATGTTCATATAAATATAAAACGCGCCGACTATCTCTGAGCCGATCTTGATGGGGTAACCCAGCACGGAGGTGGGGATGAGCCGGCCGTCTTTGTGTCTTCGATGGGTCTCCCGCTGGATGGATTTACCGCTTAAAGCCGTCTGGTGGATCATCTGACCTTCGGCCATCAGGTCTTCAGGAATGAGTAAGTCCAAATTATTCCGGCCTTTGATTTCGGCCGGACGATACCCGAAGAGATGTTCGTAGCCCTTGTTAGCGTCAATTATTTTGCCATCGACATCCAGGATTACAATAGCCTGGGGTGATCCCTCAAAGAGCTGCTGAAAATAGGCCCGCTGTTGGCTTAAGGCTTCTTCTGTCCGACGCCGTTTGGTCACATCCCGGACGACTCCCCGGAAGCCGATTGGCTGGCCGGCCCGGTCGCTCCTGAGGGAAGCCGATAACTCTAATATCCGTAGGGTTTTATCCTTTCTGATAATTTCATAGTCAACTATCTTAGCCGGTTGGCCGGTGCGGTAGATTTGGTTAAAGACATGGAAGGCTTTTTGGGCTGTTTCCGGTGTAGTATAGTCCCGGTTATTCAACTCCGGCATCTCGTCTTTGGTATAACCCAATATACGGCAAGTCGACTCATTCCAGAAAGTAACGTTCCCGGCCAGGTCCAGCTCATAATAACCCTCTTCAATGCTTTCTAATATGGTGCGGTACTTCTCTTCCCCTTTGCGGAGCAACTCTTCAGCTTCCTTCCGCTTGGTAATATCCATGTAATAGACAACTTGCTTTTCATCTCTGATAATGACCGGGAAATAAACAACATTGCGGTCTTGACCGTTCTTGCACCGGACTTTTAATTCACGAGAAATGACCTGACCTTGCCGGCAATTTTGAGCGTCGGTCTGCCAGAGCGCCAGGGCTTTCATCCGAGACTCCGGGTCCGGGAAGGCCAGATTGAACCAGGCCGCGTCAGTCGGAATGTCTTCTATGGTATAGCCGAATATCTCGATGAACTTCCGGTTTAAATATAAGAATTGTCCTGTGCAGTCAATGGTGGAGATGGGGAAGGGAGCATGGTCGGTAAGTGAACGAAATTTCAATTCGCTATTCTGCAAAGTCCGCTCAGCGTGTTTGAGTTCCGTAATGTCGTGATGAATAGGCATGCCGGAGGATTGGGGCTCGCTTTCCCGCAATTTTTGCTCGGCCAATTGGCCGGCCGCAATCTGTTGGGCCAAAGCTTCCTCGGCTTGGGCCAACTCTTGCCGGAGTTTGAGGATGTGTTCTTCAACGCTGTTCAAGATAACCAATCTCCGTTAATTATCATTCTCATCCCAGCGTGACCCGGCCTTATCCGTCACCTGAGCGAATAAACGTTCCAGATGTTCCAGGGTCACCCTCCGGGAGAATTTTTTCCTGGCCGTTTGTAGGGCATTCATCCCCAAACTGCAGCGGACAAGATTGTCTTGCAAAAGCTTACTCAGACTTAGGGCCCAGGCCCGGGTGTCGCCGGATGGGACCAATAGGCCATCCACTCCGGAGGAAATCAGCTCTCGCGTGACCCGCAGATCCGAAGCCAGGACCGGTGTCGCGGCGGCCATCGATTCCACAATTTTTACCGGGCAGCATCCCTGGACCGTGTTCCGGGCTGTTTCTAAGAGGGGGGCGCAGGTGAATTCCAGCCGGGCAATGATCCCGGCCAGTACCTCGGGCGGCACGGGGGCCTGAAAGCAAACCCTACTTTCCAATCCTAACCGCCGGACCAACTTGGCCAGGCGTTTTACGGCTTGGCGACGATTATTATGAACAATCAATAGGTTAACCCGAGAAAAACCTCTCTCA
>JADFYC010000067.1 GCA_015233295.1 Deltaproteobacteria bacterium
ATCTCTTTGACAGGCTGATATTTGTCCTGCATATAGATTGAAAACAGATCGGAATCAAAGCCGGGATACAGACTAACACCCCGAAATACCGGAAAGTTGGGCAGGCTCAAATCAAAGGTGGTGTCTGAGCCGTTATTGTGCTTATAAGTCAAACCCAGGGAAGCAATATTCCGATCCAAACTAGTTATGTCCAGCCGCGATTCCACCCCGTATTGAGAATTGTCCTGGTGCAGTTGATAGTAATCGGTTCGCTCCCAGTTCTCGAAATACTCCGTAAAACCGCGAATGGTCAATTGAGCCGGCCCTAAGTCCTTGCTAAACTGTGTTTGAAAAAAAGAAAATGGAGTTTCTTTGACCCCACTATAGACAATTGGAAAAAATATAATTCCTCGGTCGTTGAAGTGTTTCTCAACGGCGGAAAACCGGCCGGACATCTCCAAATTGTCTCCTAATCTCATCTTCAGGTAAAACTCGCGAAAGGCGTCGTCGGAATTGCCCGTGGCTGATTGGGGAAAGCCTTCAGTAGAGTTATAACTCCCGGAAAGAAACAAGTCGACGTTCTTCTCTTTATATCCCGATGTTACGCTGTATAGCCGGGTAGCTTGAGGCCCGGCCATGACATTCACTTCCGTGCCGTTTAGTTGGGCGCCATTTCTGGTGACCAGATTGATCACCCCGGAAAAAGGTGGAGTTGTTCACTAATATTTCTTTACTGGATGACGGCGGACTGAAGGCCCATCCACCGTGGAGTACTGGGACGCCATTGGATTTCTATATTGAGGAGAATGTCAATCTCGTTCCGGGCGGTCTGGCCAATTTCGGAGTCAAGGCCCGCCTCACTTCTCACCTTACGGGAGAACTCAGATGGTTATACGTAGGCAGACGAGATATCCCAAGCTACATCATATCCAATGATCACGACTTAGCCCCATATTTCAAAGGGGACCTGGCTATCACATCTGAATCTTTGGGTTTGAAGAATCTCAAGACGGGAATTTACCTGAATAATATACTGAACACCTCGTATGAAACTCGGGGTTACCGCAGCCTCGTGCCCGGCCGTGACCGGGAGATATATCTTAAAATAAGTTACTTGTTTGATTAGGTGCGATCAACAGCGAAAGGACGACCAACGATGACTCAAGACATCAGCTCCCCCGAAAATTTAAGCCGACAGGATACCGCCCGGCTGATCATCGATTTTTTTCATCGGACCATGATCCATCACGCCATGTGGTTGGCCGAGCTGTGGCGCCAATTAGGGCGAGAAAAGGCCATGGACATTCTTAATGAAGTTTACGACCGAAGCTTCCAAGTTCAGATGAACCGGTTGGCTAAAATATTGGGACTTGAAATGAAGGACGGCCTGCCCCAGCCCCTGCTTGACCTGCCGGAAGAAACTCTGCTGGCCCTGAAGGAAGGCGTTGCGGCCAACTGGCTGGCCAATGACGGTATCTGGTTTCAGGCGGTTGAATTTTCCAGAGGGATGTTTGATGCTAAACGGTGCAACGATTCCTGTTGGGCGCGCTTCTCTCCTTTTGAAGCCTGGTCTATCAAACGATTTCTCGACTTACCGGACCGGCCGGGTCTGGAAGGATTAAAGGAGGCCCTGAAGTTTCGTCTTTACACCGGGATTAACCATCAATCTGTAACCGAAGAAACGGATAATAGTTTCGTGTTTCAGATGAATGACTGCCGGGTCCAGACGGCCAGGAAACGGAAGGGTCTGGATGACTACCCATGTAAGTCCGGGGGAATGGCCGAATATCCGAGTTTTGCCGAGTCCATCGACCCCAGGATCAAAACCGAATGCCTGGGTTGTCCACCGGATGACCACCCGGCCGAATGGTATTGCGCCTGGCGTTTTTTTCTGGAGGAAGAATAGTGGGAGAGGGTTATGGACGTGCTTGAGAACATCCCGATATCTTCGATTTGGATTAGTGGAAACGGATAGGAGCGGCGGCCAAAAAAAATACAAAATCTATTGACAATCAGGTATCAGGGGCATATAACAAAACCATACTGAATTCGTATAGTCTCCACTCTCCGTGTCCCCGACAATTAAGAACACCACAATTTGGCCTTCCAGCCTCTACGATAAGCTCAGGTGCGGATCTAACCCATGAAAGAAATACCTGTTACTGACATTCGTAACGCGGTCAAAGAATTGTCCATTAAAGCCAATCGAGAATTAGGGCAGGACACCCTGGACGCCTTTGCCCGCTATAAGGAAAAAGAAACCTCACCCGTAGGCCGGGATATCTTGGATCAGTTGATCGAAAATGCCCGGATAGCCAGGGAAGAAGGCATCCCCATGTGCCAGGATACCGGGTTGTCGGTCATCTTTCTCGATCTGGGGCAGGAGGTGCACCTGACCGGGGACCTCTCTCAGGCGATTAATGATGGAGTCAGGGAAGGCTACCAGGAGGGCTACCTGCGCAAATCCACTTGCCATCCTTTTACTCGAAAGAACATCGGTGACAATACGCCGGCCATAATTCATCTTCGTCTGGTTCCGGGGGATAAGGTTCATCTTTGGGTGGTGCCCAAGGGCGGGGGCAGTGAAAATATGAGTCGTTTGGCCATGCTGCCTCCATCTAAAGGATTGGCCGGGGCCAAGGAACTGGTCATCCAGACGGTAAAAGATGCCGGACCCAATCCTTGCCCGCCCATGATCGTGGGCGTGGGCATCGGCGGTAATTTCGAGGTGGCTCCGCTGTTGGCCAAGCGGGCTTTGCTGAGACAGGTCGGGGAAAGACACTCGGACCCGGAACTGGCGGCCATTGAAGAAGAACTCTTAGAAAAGATAAACAACCTGGGCTGGGGACCGCAAGGCCTGGGTGGCCGGACCACTGCGCTGGACGTCCACCTGGAGATGATGCCTTGCCACATTGCCAGTTTTCCGGTCGCGGTTAACATCCAGTGCCACGCCAACCGCCATTTGGAGGTGACATTTTGAGTACCGATCTGACACCGGTCACCTACTATTTGACCACACCGTTGACCGACGCCGACGTGGCCAAACTGAATATCGGTGATCGGGTTTTCTTGAGCGGGATAATTTATACCGGCCGGGATGCCGCCCATCGCCGTTTGGTGGAACTGCTGGACCAAGGCGAGGACTTGCCCATGGACGTAAAGGGTCAGGTGATCTACTATGTCGGTCCGTCTCCCGCATCACCGGGCCGGGTTATCGGTGCGGCCGGCCCAACCACGGCATACCGGATGGATGCTTATGCCCCCCGGTTATTGGCCAAAGGTCTTAAGGCCATGGTGGGCAAAGGTAAACGGGCTGATGAGGTCCGGGAGGCCATGGTCAAGCATAAAGCCGTTTATCTCACCGCCACAGGTGGGGCAGGGGCTTTGCTGTCCAAGTGTATCAAAAAGGTGGAGATCATTGCCTATGAAGACCTGGGCCCTGAAGCCGTCCGCCGGATGGAAGTAGAAAACATGCCGACCACGGTGGTTAACGATGTCCAGGGCCGGGATCTTTATGCAGTCGGCCGGGAGATATACGAAATAAAGTCTTAAGACATTCTTTTTAAGTAAGATTATGAAGCGGTTGCACACGGAGGCAAAATGAACTGGATTATCCGCACCCTCACCTGTTCCGTGGGGAAAAAATTGATTATGGCTGTGACCGGTTTGAGTTTCTGTCTTTTCCTGGTTTCCCACCTGGCTGGGAACCTGACTATTTTTAAAGGCCAGAAGGCTTTTGTATCCTACGCGGAATCCTTACATTCATTGGGCGCCCTGATCTTGATGGCTGAATTGGGATTATTGGTCTTGGCCATCTTTCACATTTGTTTTGGTATCTGGTTGTTTGTAGGGAACCTGGGGGCCAGGCCGGTGGGATACGCCGTGAAAAAGAATGCCGGAGGCCGCACCCTGAGTTCGGCGATTATGCCGTATACCGGTCTTTTTCTTCTGGTGTTCATCATCATTCATTTGCTCACCTTCCATTTTGCCGACCGCGGTGGCAAGGACGTCTATAATCTGGTCCATACTACCTTTACCAAGCCGGGTTATGTGATTTTTTACCTCATCGCCATGATTGCGGCAGCGTTTCACGTCAAACACGGCTTTTGGAGCGCGTTTCAGACAATAGGCGCCAACCATCCCAAGTACATGCCGGTTATCAAAACAGTCGGATTGGTTTTCAGCCTGCTGGTCGGATTCGGATTCGGCTGCCTGCCTATTTATCTTTCATTGTCGTAAACGCGTACCCCCAGGCCGACATCGTCCTCAGGGTTTCAGATGGTTGGGGCCGGCCGCGAGGCGCGCCTTTCTATGTCAGTGTCATGAGGTCATATTATGAAGCTTGATGCCAAAGTTCCGGGCGGCCCTCTTGCGGAGAAGTGGGATAAACACCGGTTTGAATTAAAACTGGTCAACCCGGCCAACAAAAAAAAGTATGAAATCATCGTGGTCGGCACCGGCCTGGCCGGTGGTTCGGCTTCGGCATCCCTGGCCGAGTTGGGCTACAACGTCAAAACCTTCTGCATCCAGGACAGCCCTCGTCGCGCCCATAGTATCGCCGCTCAGGGCGGTATTAACGCGGCCAAGAATTATACCAACGATGGGGACAGCGTCTGGCGCCTGTTTTATGATACGGTCAAGGGAGGCGATTTTCGGTCAAGGGAGGCCAATGTCTACCGGTTGGCCCAATTAAGTGTCAATATTATCGATCAGTGTGTAGCTCAAGGAGTCCCATTTGCTAGGGACTACGGTGGGTTACTGGCTAATAGATCTTTTGGTGGCGCTCAGGTTTCTCGAACCTTTTACGCTCGCGGGCAAACTGGGCAGCAATTGCTGCTGGGTGCTTACAGTGCCATGATGCGGCAGGTGGCTAATGGAAAAGTCAAAATGTTCCCGCGGCGGGAAATGCTTGATCTGGTCATGGTCGACGGCCGGGCCAGGGGGATTGTTGTCCGCAATCTGATCACCGGGGAAATCGAATGCCATGCCGCCCATGCCGTGGTTCTGGCCACGGGGGGCTACGGAAACGCCTTTTTCCTGTCCACCAACGCCATGGGATCCAACGTCACCGCCGCCTGGCGGGCCCATAAAAAAGGCGCTTTGTTCGCCAACCCCAGTTTTACTCAAATACATCCCACTTGTATCCCGGTGCATGGGGATTACCAGTCTAAACTGACCTTGATGAGTGAAAGCCTGCGGAACGATGGCCGCGTCTGGGTGCCGAAAAATAAGGGGGATAAACGGTCTCCCGAAAACATTCCGGAATCCGAGCGGTACTATTATCTGGAGGAAAGATACCCCAGCTTCGGGAATCTGGTGCCTCGCGATGTGGCCTCCCGAAACGCCAAGAATGTCTGTGACATGGGCATGGGCGTTGGTGATACCGGTCTGGCCGTGTACCTGGATTTTGCCGACGCCATCAAACGGGACGGCCGGGAATCAATCCATAAAAAGTATGGGAATCTGTTCCAGATGTATGAACGGATTGTCGGCCAGAACCCCTATGACACGCCCATTATGATTTACCCGGCCATCCATTACGCTATGGGTGGGTTGTGGGTTGATTATAATCTTATGTCGACTATTCCCGGTCTCTTTGTCCTGGGCGAGGCCAATTTTTCCGATCATGGGGCCAATCGCTTAGGGGCCAGCGCCTTGATGCAGGGACTCAATGACGGTTACTTTGTTATTCCATATACCGTCGGTGGTTATCTGGCCGGTATGCCGTTGGGTGAGGTCAAAGACAGTCATCCGGCCTTCAAAGATGCGGTTCAGGAAGTTACGGCCCAGGTCACTAAGTTGTTGTCTATCAAGGGGAAGCGGACGGTCGATAATTTTCACAGGGAGCTAGGGCGGATCCTGTGGGAATATTGTGGTATGTCTCGAAATGAGGCGGGGTTGCTGAAGGCCAAGCAGATGATTCCGGAGCTTCGTCAACAATTTTGGGAGAATGTGACTGTAACCGGGTCTCCCGGAGAATTCAATCAGACCCTGGAACGGGCCGGGCGGGTGGCTGATTTTCTTGAATTTGGGGAACTCATGCTTATTGATGCCCTGAACCGGAAAGAATCTTGCGGCTGTCATTATAATGAGGCTTACAAGACCGAAGATCACGAGGCCAAACGAGACGACGAGAACCATTGTTACGTGGCGGCCTGGGAATTCCAGGGAGTGGGGAAGGAGCCTGTGCTGCATAAGGAGCCGTTGGAATTTGAAAACGTCCACCTGGCGACAAGGAGTTACAAGTGAGCAAGACCATCAACCTGACGCTAAAGGTCTGGCGCCAACCGGGGTCTGAGGCCAAAGGCGCCTTTGAGACGTATGGCGCGAAGGATATCTCAACGGATATGTCCTTTTTGGAAATGCTGGACGTGGTCAATGAACGGCTTAGTGTGGAAGGGAAAGACCCGATTGCCTTTGACCACGACTGTCGGGAAGGTATCTGCGGCATGTGTGGCTCAGTGGTGAACGGCGTGCCGCACGGCCCCCAGAAAGCCACGACTTTGTGCCAGTTGCACATGCGCCATTTTGCCGACGGCGACACCCTGGTTATTGAACCGTGGCGATCCAGGGCATTTAAGGTAATCAAAGACTTGGCTGTGGACCGGAGTGCTTTTGATCAACTCATCCAGACAGGTGGCTATATATCGGCCAATACCGGAGCGGTCCCCGAGGCCAATGCTATTCTGATTTCTCAGGAAACTGCGGAACTGGCCATGGATGCGGCCGCCTGTATCGGTTGTGGCGCCTGTGTGGCGGCCTGTCCCAATGCCTCGGCCATGCTGTTCGTCGGGGCCAAGGTGTCACAGTTGGCTCTGCTTCCCCAAGGACGGCCTGAAGCGGCGAAACGGGTCCAGGCCATGGTCCGGAAGATGGATGAACTGGGCTTTGGCGCCTGTTCCAACGAGGCTGAATGCGAAGCTGTATGTCCCAAAGAGATTTCGATCACCAACATTGCCCGGCTGAACCGAGAGCTCATCAAGGCTGCCTTCGGCTCTCCGTTCTAGCCGTGTTCCTCACTGTTTGTTATGTGTGACCTCTGTGGCCCCCCCTCACCGGCGGGCCATAGTCGCGTCTGGAGGGGCCTGCACCATGCGATGTGATGTGGCCTTCTGTGGATGGTGCGGATTAGATGACGTAGACCATAACTTTTTGAGACGATACGGGGCGTAATCCCTCCCAGCCGAGCAAGCTTATTGACAGAATAAATCAAGGTATGTTTTTAGGGGACAGAGAATCCGGAAGGGCGTCAACTAAAAATTCGGTGTTCTTTAGTTTTCGTTTTTTTATAATTAGTTGAAATAAAAGGGGCTGATGGTTCTTGAAACCGCCAGCCCCTGGTAAATCCGAATTATGATTTGATTTTAGAATTCAGCCTTGAGGCCCATCTGGTACAGACTGGTGTCCGGGCCGGCGCTCTTGAGGTCGTAGTTGTTTCTTTCCATAGCGGTATAGACCATCAAACCTTTGGTTAAGTCATAAGACACACCATAGATTTGAGTTTTTTCATCGGCGCTTTGTCTGGCGTCGTCGTCGGGCGTGTAAGCATCATACTTGGCAAAGAGGCGCAGGCAAGGCCAGAACGGCATCTTGACAAAGCCGGCCACATCCCAGCCAGTCCGGTTCTTTTCTTCCGTGCTGATTTTGGTGCCTTTCCCGGCGTAGTATTGACCGAAGACTGTAAACAATTCATGTTGGTAGGAAGCAGTGTACATCTGGAGATTCCAGGTGGGATAGTCCTTAGAACCGGCTGGGATTGCGAACTTATTGTCGCTCTCGCCGTTACCGTATTGGGCGGCCAACCGGAGGCCTTTGCCCCAGTCAAACATATTAAGCGGCCGAACCCAGAGCTGGCCTTCAAAGAACTTGGTGTCGTTCCGCTCACTGCGGTCAAACCCGGAGCCGTTGTAAACGCCGAAGTACACGCCGCCCCAGCGGGAGGAATACTTGCTTTCAACTCTTTCCTTAAACTCTTTGTCCATCTCTCCCAAGGTCAGGTGCATGTTGGCGCCGTAGTCGGAAGTAGCCATGATGTTGTGACGATCCAGGAAGTTCTTGCCTTCCACCCGATATGGCCAAAGGGAGTCGTCATAGTTGTCGGAGGCGTTGTGAACCAGGCCGCCTTCACTCTGCAACCGGAGTTGGTCGCCGAGCACTTCCGCACCAAATAGATTCTTGAAATCAAACAGGCCGTAAGCGTACTTGATGCGGACTTCCCAGCCGACTTCAGTGGCGTCGGTTCCTGCTGCGCCTCGCTTTTTATCATAGGTAACGTCAACAGTGGCCCGCGTCGAGAACCAGGGGGTGAATTCTTTACCTAATGTAAGGTAAGCCCGGTCTAGAGAGAACCCGTTGTCGTTGGCTTTGGCGCCGGAGTCATAGTTCCGGATAAAATAATTGATGAAGTAGGTCCCGCCGAGGGAAACTCCCTGCAAGCCTTTGGGCAGGTTAAGACCCTTTTCTTCATCTTTCTTAATCGCTTTAGCTTCATCTTTGGTGATGACACCCTTTTCCATCAGCACGTCGGTTAAGGATTTGCCCGTAGTCGGGGCGCTAGAGCTTTTGTAGACATCGTCCGCTATCGCCTGCTGAGTTAACAGAAAGGCAAACCCGCACAGGACAGCCATGATACAAATACATCTCCTCATAGTCCTTTTCTCCTTTCACTGATCTCAGTTAATGTTTCCCCCCCCGGGGTGTATCATTACGTAGTGACCCCCCGGTCACCGCGCTGTGTACCTGCTGACTATTTGCCGCGGATATATGCCTGCGGCTCGTTTCGGATGATTTAATACTCAAGATTGGGATGCAGTATATTCATAGATTTGATCTTGTCAAGATAAAAGTAACACAATAGTCGGGGTGATAGGGTCTGTTGGCTAACTTCGTCGCCGACGGAGGCACAAGATATTTTTTTCACAAACCTTTCTTGTCAGAAATGAAGAGACTTCAAGATATTTTTATTCGCAGCCTAATTTAGGAGCATGGCCATGGTACCTAAAGGCACAGACCTATGACTACACCTGCGCCTAATGTTTAACTGGACTATTGACATCTGCGGCTTAAACCAAGTACAATTTATATTTAATTTTTGCAGGTGAACTATCTACCGCCTCATGGTGACTATCTATGCGATTTGCCAAGACCCCGGCCGGTGCCGATGCCGTTAAACCATTCGCCCTGGTCAAGTATTTTTCGTTCACCAGCTTCATCGTGATCATGCTGGGGGCCATTATCTTGACCTGGATTCTGAGCCATCGGGCCAGGATTTCCATTCTGGAACGATCTGAAGGGTATGCGCTGCTTTTGGCTGAAAATCTTAACCACCAAGTTTTTTTGCAGTTTATCGTTCCGACTGTGTTCAAATTCGGGGAAATCAGTCTGCGGGAGGAAGTCCAATACGAACGGCTCGATAATATTGTCAGGGCCACCATTCATAGTTTTCATATTGATCGCGTGACTATTTTTGATTTAAAGGGGAGCATTGTTTATAGTACGGATAAGGCGCTGGTTGGTCAAGAGAACAAGGGCGGGATTGATTATCAGGTGGCGTTGAAAGGGCGGCATTCCTCTCGCCTGGTGTCAAAAGGCGGTTCGATGTGGTTTGATTTCATCACCGTAGTTCAGGAGAAGAAGTTAATTACATATATTCCGTTACGAGCCGAAAAGGCTTTTTATAACTTGACGGGACCCATCCTGGGCGTTTTCGAGATAACTCAAGATTTGTCCTCCGAGTATGAAGATGTGGTCAAAAATCAATATCTGATTTCCGGCGTTTCGCTTGGAATTATGATTATGGTTTTCATCGTGCTGCGGCAAATCGTGAAACGAGGCGAGACAATCATCGAACGGAGATCACAGGAACGTAAGAAATTAGAAGAACAGCTTAATCAAGCCGAACGCCTGGCCGGTCTGGGGCGGATGGTGGCCGGAGTCGCCCATGAGATTCGGACGCCACTGGGCATTATTCGTAGTACGGCGGAACTGCTTGGTAAGAAGATCAACAAATACGAGCCCAATAATCGGTTGGCCGAGGTTATTGTTGAAGAATCCAGGCGATTGAATAATATCGTTACGGAGTTTCTCGACTTTGCCCGGCCTCAAACGCCTCGGTTGGCTCCCTGCAACGTCGAAAATGTCTTGGACAAAAATCTGTTCCAGTTAGCTTCTGAAATGGACTTGAGACAGATTGTCCTACAAAAGCAATATATTGGGGGCGGCATTAATATCATGGGGGACTCGGATCTGTTGTATCGGGCGTTTCTTAACATCTTTAGCAATTCCATGGCCGCCATGCCCTCAGGAGGCGAGATCACCGTGACGACTACCATCAACAATGATAATCATAACAGCTTGTTTGAAATATGTATTGCTGATACCGGAGAAGGAATTGATCCAGAAATGATGAAGAGAATTTGTGACCCATTTTTTACTACCAAAGAAAAGGGAACCGGACTGGGTCTGTCTATTGTCAAGAATATCCTCGACAGCCATGCCGCGGCCATTGATTTCCAAAGCCCGGTTGCAGAATCTTCCCCCCGAGGAACAAAAGTGATCATTAGCTTTCCTTTGGCTGACTTACCGGGTGAAGCCGGCATCCCCAAAAAGGAATCAATTTAAGGTAACAATATATCTTTGTAGCCTATTTCGGTGAGTCTCGTATGGAAACCATCCTGGTTGTAGACGATGAAAAGAATTATTTAATTAATTTGGAAGCTCTTCTCTCAGAGGAAAGCGATTATGAAATCTTGACGGCGGAAAGTGGCGTTCAAGCTTTGCAGGTTCTTAAAGAACACGAAGTGGATTTAGTCATCACTGATCTAAAAATGCCGGGGATGGACGGTTTACAGCTTCTAGAAGAAGCCAAGAAAATGATGCCTGGCCTTCCGGTCATCGTGCTTACCGCGGATGGGACCATCGATACTGCGGTCGAAGCGGTGAAGAAAGGCGCTTATGACTACTTGACCAAGGCCGGGTATAGTAATGACGAGTTGATGTTACGGGTCAGCAAGGCTCTTGAGGTTTCTGCCCTGGTCAAGGAAAAGCGCCTGTTGAGCGAAGAATTGAGCCAGAAATATGGGTTTGATAATCTGGTGGGCAAAAGCAAACCCATGCAGAAGACCTACGAACTAATCCGGAAAGTCGCCGACACCAAGGCCACAGTGCTGATCATCGGTGAATCCGGTACCGGAAAAGAACTTATCGCCCGGTCGATCCATTTTAACAGTCGCCGGAGCGGCAAACCTTACATTTCCGTGAATTGCACAGCACTTACGGAGTCATTGCTGGAAAGCGAATTATTTGGACACGAAAAGGGCTCTTTCACCGGAGCCATCGCCGGCAAAAAAGGCCGTTTTGAGTTGGCCGACAAGGGTACTCTCTTTCTTGACGAAGTTGGTGAAATGTCGACTCAGCTCCAGGTCAAATTGCTCCGGGTTTTGCAGGAGATGGAGTTTGAACGGGTGGGTGGTACCCGGACGCTGAAAGTCGATGTCCGGATTGTCGCCGCGTCAAATAAGGACCTGAGAACCTTGATTAAGAAAGGAACCTTCCGGGAGGACCTTTTTTATCGGTTGAATGTAGTCCATATACTCGTGCCGCCGTTAAGGGAACGTCCTGATGATATATTGTTATTGGTTAATCATTTCATCAAGAAATACGCGATAGATGAAAACAAAAGGGTCTATAGCATCTCACCCGATGCGTTGAGAAGAATCTACGAATACGATTGGCCGGGCAATGTACGTGAGTTGGAGCATGTGATCGAGCGGGCGGTGATCCTCTCCAGTGGGTCAGAGTTGACCGTAGTTGACCTCCCAGAGGAGTTCCAGGATAAAACTCGGGGAGAATCTGCGATTGACCAGTTACTGGCTCCTCATACCAAACTTCAGGATGCCCTAGAGCAGATGGAAGAGATGATGATCCGGAATGCCTTAAAAAAAGCTAAATTCGTCCAGTCACAGGCTGCTGAAGCCCTGGGAATTTCCAGAGGCCTAATGGGTTACAAGATAAAAAAATATAATATTTCACTTAGTTGAAGCTGATAACGGTGAGTTCGGAGTGACTAACGTCTGGCCTGGCAGGGCTTCCCAGGGCCGCGGTGGCATAAATATCCAATAATATCGATTAAGTAAAATTTTTTTTACATCCCCGGATTGATGTAAAGTTTTTTATACTGAACTATATATTATGTATTTTTAAGATGTTAACCTGGCGATGAGGATGGTTGGGAGCAGGTATGTATAATTTTTTTTACATCGGTTGGCCCGACGTCAATAGGCTGACACCCGGGCAACTCGAACGGACGGAATTATGGCGGCTAACGTCATATTCTGTATCATACTTAAATATAACAATTAATTCATAATTAAATCGTTTTGTTGACCTGACTCAACTAAATATTGCCACTTTGGCGAGCTAATTGCATCATAAAAAGACAAGCTTTAACCCCCCCCGTTTCATAACTCTTTTCTCCTTATAAAGAAGCCGGTCGCTACCTTTGGTAGGCCGGCTTCTTTATTGAATAAATAGGCCTGCAACACTTAGCCTCCGGCCGCCGATTGGAGCCTCTGCGTGGATAAAACGGTAGATGGCAGGATTTGTGGCGCAACTGGCAAGCAAATTGCATATAATAAAGGCAAGGCAACAATAATCCCCAAGCGGGTTATAATAAAATTAATAAACCTCCATTAAGTTAAGATCCACTTTCCTCCTTTCTGCAAGCCGGGTCCCCCCCCAGACCCGGCTTCATTTATTTCCGCCACTTGATCTCACCGTTTATCCCCGGTCGCACTGTTGGTCACACCTAAACATCCTTTTCTATGTTTCTGCTCAATTCAAACCTGTGATCTGAATTTCCGTTGTGATGCCGCCCAAAAAAAATCAGGGGACCCGAAGGCCCCCTGAAATGATTTAACAGTTTTTTGTCTGGGCGGATGTTAGAACACGCCCTTGACCTTTCCTGTTTCCACGTCGACGTCAATGCGGCGATAAGCCGGGTCGGAAGCGGTTCCGGGCATCAGGCTGATGGCGCCAGCGACGGGCACGACAAAGCCGGCCCCACCGTAGGTCAGGATGTCACGGACGAACAGCTTGAAGCCCTTCGGCACGCCTTTGATCGTTGGATCAGCAGACAGGCTCAGGTGGGTCTTGACCATGCAGGTGCCCAGTTGAGACAAGACAGGGTCCTTCTCAATTTTTTGGGCTTTGGCCAAAGCCTCGGGGGAGTATTCCACGCCTTC
>JADFYC010000068.1:0-577 GCA_015233295.1 Deltaproteobacteria bacterium
AGTACTCTCGATATCCTGGTCAATCCCCTTAAGGAATCCGGCGTACTACTCCAACTTTGTTTTTTCCGGGCACGTTTCTTGCCGGTAATCCACAAGGGCAATTCTGTCAAGTTCATGTCTAAATTTGTCCGGAATATGGTTATGCGATAGCCATTTTGAACGAAGCAGGCCCACGGCAAGAACTATGCCTGAAAAACCAAAGTTGGAGTAGTATATTGAAGCAGGATATATGATGCTAATACAGCGGAAACAAAGGAAATATTAGATAGTAGGGTGTTCAGCCTGCAAACGGGTACGCAATGGGTGCATAACGGACTTGGGCAATAAAAAAGAGCTAGCCCGATCTGAGCTAACCCTTTGATTTTAAATGGTGCCGAAGGCGAGACTCGAACTCGCACAGGCATACACCCACTAGACCCTGAACCTAGCGCGTCTACCACTTCCGCCACTTCGGCAAAGGAAAAGATTGTTGTTGATCTTTTCGTGATCAGTATTTATAATATTCTTTTTCATTTGTCAAGTAATAATTGCGGAGTCTCTATCTTATGGTAATAATTTACAATATCAACGAACTAAA
>JADFYC010000068.1:648-13186 GCA_015233295.1 Deltaproteobacteria bacterium
ATCAGGCCCTGATGAAACGAGTTATCCAGATTGCCCGGGAGAGTTCCGGTCAGCCGGGACTGATCACCTTTGAACCGCATCCCGCCTGTGTCCTGGGGCATGGTGATCCGCCTCCGTTGATCACTCCCTTTAACCGAAAAATGGACTTGATCAAGGCGCTGGGCATAGAAGTGGTTTTTTGTCTAACCTTCGACCTGGCCTTGGCCAGGATGTCACCCGAAGACTTTGTGAAGGACATCCTGGTCACTAAGATCGGGGTCAGGCACGTGGTTATTGGCTACGATTACAATTTTGGCCATTGGGGTCAAGGTAACGCGGCGTTGCTCAAGACGCTGGGCGAGCATTGGGGATTTGGGGTCGATGCCCTAGATCCGGTACTGGTCAATGGTTCTCCAGTGAAGAGCACCACTGTCCGGCAACTCATTATAGCCGGCAACGTGGAGGATATCCCGGCTTACCTGGGCCGTCATTATCAGGTCTGCGGCCGGGTGGTGCATGGTTTTGCCAGGGGAGGGCGCCAGTTGGGTTTTCCCACGGCCAACGTCGACCCGGAAGATAAGTTGATCCCTCGGCCTGGGGTTTACGCCGTCCGGGCCCTGGTTGGGAATGAATCGGTAAACGGCGTGGCTAATATCGGCTACAACCCCACGTTTGGAGCCAACAGCCTCACTCTGGAGATCCATCTGATGAATTTCAATCGAGACATTTACGACAAGGAAATGACTGTCGAATTCCTGGCCAGACTGCGGGACGAGAAGAAATTTAGTTCGCCGGATGAACTAATCACCCAGATCAAGGCGGACGTGGCCCAGGCCCGGACCATCCTCAGCGCATGAAACTTAAACTCATCATTGGACTGGCCATCAGCGCCTTGTTTCTTTATCTGACCTTTCGTCAGGTAGATTACCGGGCGCTTTTTGTTGCTTTGAAATCAGCCGACTATTTGGCCCTGGTGCCGGCTGCCCTGGCTCTTTGTCTCGTCTATATTATCCGGGCCGGACGATGGTTTTTTTTGCTCCGGCCGATCAAGGAGACAGGTTTTTATAATTTGATGTCGGCCACGTCCATCGGTTTCATGGCTAATTTTGTTCTCCCGGCCAGGGCGGGAGAGTTTATCCGGGCCTATCAGATCGGCCGGTTGGAAGGGATCAGCAAGCCCGCGGCCTTTGCCACGGTGGTGGTGGAGAGGCTGCTGGACGGCCTGACCCTGCTGGTATTTCTGGTGGTGGTCATCAATTCCGTGCGGGCCGGCCGCGATCACAGTCCATTTCTGACAGCGCTGGAGTGGGCTGGATGGCTCAGCCTGGCCATGTATCTGACCTTTGCGGTAGTGCTTATTTTGCTGAAGACCAGGGTGGCCTTGACCACGAAATGGCTGCGCTACTTGTTCCGGTTTTTACCTGAGCTCTGGTTGGAGACCGGTCTGGGTATCATCCTCCGGTTCACCGACGGCATCATACTGGTCAAATCCCCTTGGCAGTTGAGTTTGATCGTGTTGTTTTCTCTGATTATGTGGTTGATCAACGGGGTGTGCGTTTATTTCTTTGGGTTGGCCTTTGGAGTGAACTTATCCGCTGCGGGTTCATTGCTGGTTCTGGTGGCGTTGACCTTCGGGATTATGCTGCCCTCGGCGCCGGGGTTTGTCGGGACATACCACGCGGCCTTTGTGTACACCTTCATGTTTTTTGGCATAAGCAAAGAACCGGCTGTCTCGGCGGCTCTTGTCTCGCACGCCCTACAGGTGCTGGTCGCAGTCACCCTGGGCGTTTTTTTTCTGGCCCGGGAACATCTGTCGTTAAGAAAGCTGCTGGCGGCCGATGATGACCTAAAATCAAGACGATAAATCAGCGCCACTCCGCCAGCTCACCGGCACGATACAGACGAATGTGGTCGGGTTGGGAAATTGCGTCAAGCACTACACGGCCTGGTCAGGTGCATTAAGGATGTTCTCCACCAGTCTATAGACCGTCGTGCCGGGCTTCCGAGGCCAATCCGGGCAGGGAGGATTATCGCGTTGTTTGGCCCTTTCGATGGCTTTGGTTATCATCTCTCGGGTGATCTTTCCAGAGGGGATGCCTTTGTCGTAACCAGGTAGGTGCCCCTTCAGACGGTCTGAGCATTCCTTTGAGGTCGAAATCCTATGGCCGTCTTCAAAATGGAGGAGCAGCCAGTATTCAAATTTCGGGTTGCTGAGGGCAAAGTTATAATTATTCCGTTTTCTGGACCAGTCGTGAAGCTGCGTCAGTTGCGCCTCGGTCCATCGATCGTTGTCCACGACCAACCAGGCCTCATCTGATTCCTTCAACGTTTCCTCTTTGAGGCATCTATTCATCCGCTTTAGCACATACGGTGGGGAGCTGTGTTTCACATTTAGACACTTCACCCTGATGACGGGCTGTAGATCTATGAAAGTCTTGCAAATGTTAAAATACTGGGGTTCGGTCACAGTTCCCTCTGCGGCGATGAAGAACATCTTCCGATATGGCAGTTGCCCTGAGTCCCGTTGAAATTTCCTCCACTCAGGCCCCATCAGTCACCTCCTCGACTCACTTCATCACGGCATGAATAAACAAGCCCGCCACCAAGGAGTATTCTGGGGATTCCGCCCAAACGTCCCTGCAAATAGCTTTTTCGGATATCCTTATCATATCGGACGTCCTTGTACTCACTGAAAGAAATCAGATTGGACACCCCCATGGCGTCACGTTCCGCCACCCACATTTCGTCGCGGCGGAGCAACTCCTGATCCATCAGCAAAACGTCATGGGTCGTAACTATCAACTGAGCCCTGGTTTCCGTGGTGCAGCCAGCCAGGTATGTATCCAGCAGGTGTTTTGTCAATAAGGTATGCAGACTTCGATCCACCTCGTCGATAAAATAGACTTTCTTTGAGCCGACTGCGGTTAGCTCCAGAAAAGCCGGCAGCAGATCGATTACTCGCTGCGAGCCGGCCGACTCCTGCCAAGTTTCAAATCCGGCCTCCGTACCATCCGACTTCAGGTGGAAGGTAACCATCTTCTTGGCCATTAGCTCGCCATTCTTTCGGTTTATGACCAAACGCGCGTTGATCGGCTCGCCTCGCAACCGGATGCTCATACCCTCCTTAAGTTCCTCCTCGATTTTTTTCTTTAGCGGTTCGGGGAGAGAAAGACTGTCTATGGGAATTTCTTCGCCGCTAAGACGCGCGATGCCCGTATCCAGTTGAGACAGCATGTTATTTATGTCCGAATACCAATGATGCCGTTCATCCATAAGCCAATCTAATTCCTCGAATTTGGAATCAGGAGCTACCAGAATCAAGGTGTTTTTGAACCAGTCGTAAATTGGCTTGAAAGTCTCTACTTTCTGCGAGACGGAGTTGGTTAGAAACAACTGGTTGTCCCGGGTCCCATCGAACACGAATTGAAGGCGGTTGCTTTCCTTGAGGGTGAGGTCGAAATATAGCGTTCCATCTCGGCGGTCATATAATATTTTCTCGCTGTTGCCCGAGATGACAACTAGTTTTTCTTCCAGGACAGCCTCTGGAGTCACGGCAAAGCTGAACTCATAGATCGTCTCATCAATGAGCAGTTCGAAGGCAAACCGGGCCGGCCGGTTTGCTCCCTCCGGGTCAAGGCGAAATAAATCAACCGGAATACGGCTGTCGGTTTGGGTTCCTTCGACGACAAGTCTTTTGACGAAACTCAGGGCCTTGAAGAAATTAGTCTTGCCTGACGCGTTGCCCCCATAAATGGCCGCAACCGGGAGAATCTTGGTCTTATATTTGCCGATCCGGGGGACCCGGGCTCCATGCTGACGTTCGCGGCTGGCAATCATGGAGAAAGAGACCTGGTTTCGGAAGGACATCCAGTTCTCTACTGAGCACCTGATAATCATCTTATCATCTCCTTATGAGCATATTTATCTTTAGCGCGCGATAATATGAATTTGTACGCCATAATGTCAATATAAAAGAGAAAATATCTCATAAAATGTGGCTTCGCCGGCCTTCGCCTCGCCCGCCTCCTGGCATTGTTTTCATGTTATCCGTTCCCACTCCCGCATACTACCTGGGACTATCCTGAACATGGGATTAACGGCCGGCATCTTAATTGATTGCATCTGGGCAAACCGATTGGGGGCGCGGGTCTCTAATTTGGATTTGAGGTGGGCCCATTCATATAATACCTGGCCCTCGGTTTCGTCGAGGAGGTAATCGATCCTGTCCGGGCCAATTTTGGAGGCGTCGAAACGGTAGCCCCGGCCAAGGGACTCTTGGAATATCCCCTGGAGATAAGTGCAGATTGTTGCCACTGGATGTGGTTGTTCCCGAAACCTGACTAACTGGGGGTGGTGGAGATATCCCCTGGTCGCACCCAGTAAGACTTTTTGAGCCAGTAGCGCCTCCCGCCACAGGGCGACCAGTCCGGCCGGGTCCAGGTATTCAGGGTGAAGAGTCCACAAGCGCATTCAGGTCTCGGGCGTAGGGCCTAACTGTAGAGACGCCGAAGAAACAAAAGAGAACGCAGAGGGTTCTTGAACATCAAAGTGTCCGGCTAAAACCTCTACGTCCTCTTGTCTTTCCAGCGTTCCCTGCAATTGGTATTTTGAAGCACGTCTGTGGACGCGTCGGATCGGGGGCACCACATGGCGGCTAACCATAAATGTTATGGACCGACACACTCATTCTGACTCTCCACGATGGCTAACCATTTTTTCAGACAATCGTTGAAGATGCGTTCCGCCTGTTGCAGGTCGAGGCGGTATTTTTCAGGGATAAATGAAATGTCGGTGACATAGACGCCGTCCTTCCGGGCTAAGAAGGGACAGGCATCGAGTTGAGCCAGGGTTAGATTAGATAAATGGGAATAGACGCGGTTGAGGAACGGCTTGCAACCCTTTATTTTGACTTCCTGAATGGTATAATTATTGGCGAACAGTCTGACTTCGAGGGACAGGTCTTCTGAAAGTTGAAGAGCGTTGACTCCGTCTCGTTTCAAGAAGAAGAACGGAGCCACTATGGAGATGCAAGAGGTGGCGGAGTCCGCCTGAACCTGGTTTCTTTTTATTTCATGGATGACCGAGGATAGCCGGTCAATGGCGGGGTCAAAATCCCAAAACCGGCCAAATCTTTGCAACCCAGGGAACTGGTTCAAGAAAGCCTCTTTGACTTCCGGCAAAAACAGGAAAACGCATTGGCACATTTCCCAAAATACGTCATTCAGGTGCTCAAGATAGATCTCTGAGGGGTCTTTGGCGTACAGCAGCCGAAAACAGGATCCGGGAGCAAAACAGCTTTTGATTGACGTTTCGGCGACTGACCGGGCATGAGCCACAAAAGGGCCGTCTAACGAGTCAATCACATTCTGGTCGATGAAGGCGATGTCTGCTGCGTCGACGATGTGATCTACTGCGACTACCTGGAGAACATGGCGATGATAATCGAAGGGGTCATGCACCCCTTTCCATTCCTGGTAGGTGAGGACTTGCAGTTCCTTTTTGAGGGCATCGGGCAATCTTTCGATGCCTTCGTCACCAAGAAGATTATCCTTGGGAATGATCATGGTCTTGCATCCGGCATCAATGGCGGTCTCAAGTTTTACATCTACGGCTCCCACGGCAGTAACGCGCCCTTGGGTATCGATCTCGCCGGTCATGGCCACATCCCGCCGAACGGCCCGCCCAGACAGAACCGAAGCCAGGGCCAGGGCGATGGCTCCGCCGGCCGACGGCCCATCTTTTCGGGAAGATGCGCCCATAAAGTGGAGATGGATGGGGGCGTCGGCCTGCTTTAGGTCGAGATGCAACCGATCGGCGCAATAAAGAATCCCGGTGGTGGCCACTTTCCGGCTTTCATCCATGACCTTCTCGATGTTTCCAGTGGCATGGACCATGCTCATGAATCCTTGCCGCCGCCGGTCTCTATCTTCGAGTGGGCGGATTCGGGTGGCCTGAATGGGAATGACCGATCCCACACCCCGGGCCACGTCCACGCCCAGTCCCAACATCTCGCCCACGCGGCTGGTGTCGTTGATTTGCCATGGCCGTCTGGGCAGGTCCAGGTGTTCTTTTATTTTAGCCCTGGTAATTCGGACGGGATGCTGACCTTTGAGTAAAACGTCTTTCCGGAAAATTCGGAGGAAAAGAGTCCGGATGATCCGTTCCAGTTCCCGGACTCCCGGTTCGTAGGTGTACTCTTTGATCAACATCCGCAACAGTTCCGTTTGCTGGGCCCGGTCAAAGTAGATTTCCTCTTCGCTGATCTGGTGGTTTTCCCTTATTCGGGCGATCAAATATTGTTCGGCGATGGCCACCTTTTCTTCGATGCTGTAACGATCCAAGAGGATTACTTCGCACCGGTTAATGACTGTCGGCGGGACCGTTTCCAGAGTATTGGCGGTCAGGACAAAGTGGCAGTTCGACAAGTCGATATCAACGGTAGTCTCGGTGTATTTATCGTGGTATAAGTGATTTTGTTCCGGATCAAGTATCTCGAGAAGGGTGGCGATGGCGAATTTTTCTGTTTTATCTGCCTCATCCATAATGAACATGCCGTTCATGATGCCCGTTTTGATCAGTCCCTGCACAATCGCGCCTGGTTTGGAGCCTTCATAGGTGAAGCCATGGCCGCGGATGTCGGCTTCATCCCGCATCCCGCCCAGAGATATTTTATGGTAGGGGATACCGAGGTTCTTGGCGATGGAAATGGCCAGAGAGGTCTTGCCGACTCCTGGAGGTCCAACAAACAGGAAGGCGCTTCCGGTTTTATGCCAGTATGCCGCGCCTTCTTCGGCGAAGTTTTTGTATCGCCAGATCAGATTGGTAAAGAGATCGCAGACGATTTCTTTCGGTCGTCGGAGTCCGTAGTGGGTTCGATTCAGGCCTTCTTCAAATCCCTGGGGGGTGACGCTGATTTTTTGGATCTTCCCCCAGGGAATAGCCAGCAGGGTCTCAATTAGTTCGCTGTACTTGGCGCCGCTGTGACCGACCGCATTGAGCTTATTCTTATCTATGACATCAATAACATACCTGGGAAAAGCGGGGTTGTTGCGGGCTTCCTCGATGCGGTCTTTAAGGCTTTTTACGGCCGTCTGGCCGGTCTCCAGTTCCATTGGGATCAGGCGAGGCGGCGTCGGAGTCGGCGATGGAGTAAGTGGGCGTTCACCTTCTTGGGTCAGTTTTTCTAGTTTTTCTTTAAACAGGGTAAACAATTCACCCGGGTCCACGTCTTCCACACTACTTTCGGGAAGGTCCAGTTCATGAAATAGAACGACCAACCCCCAGTGGTCTTTGAAAGAGTTGAAGACGGTCTCGGCCTCTTTTTCATTGGTCTCGATGGCGAATTTGAACAAACGCAACGTCTTTTGGATGAACGAACTTCGGCGGGATAGAGAAAAGACGGTGCTTCGGCTCCGACGGGCACATTCGCCCAGGACCCTGGTCTTAATGTCCGGATCGAGGACCGGAAATATTTTTTTTAACATTTCTTCCGGGATATCACCCAGCATGATGACCTGGGTTCTGAGTATCCGTGAAATATGTGATTCGTAGCCTCGTTCCTGCTCGGCGGCATCAAGTAGGGCCAGATAGGGTTTGCCGCGTAATCCCGACATCTCATCGTCTAAGGCGCTTCGGAGTGTCCGGTAAAAGGTGGGATCATCATTGCGGCGGTCCATGGCGAAGACAATATCGGAGTGGATGACTTCACTTTCGCTTTTTTGGGGATACAACACATGCTCGAATTCGTGACGGAGCAAGAATTCAGCATAAGCCAGCATCTTGCGTTCTTCTGGTGTCCGCTCGCCCAGCCGAGACTCAGGATCGCTGGGAATGACGAAGACAAAATAGTCAAAAACCCGTTCATGAATATGAATGGTCCATTCTGAGTCGGACCGGGAGATCATGCTGACGACCCGGATAAAGTTAAGTTCATCTTCCAGTCGGATTGTTTTAAGATGTTCCCCGGCTTTGACAATGTCTACAGGATCCGTACCCCGCTTACTTTTAAAGTAAGACATGACCCGCCGGTTAATGATCGCCTTTAGAATCAGGGTAACCCTTTTAATTCCTTCTCCATCAGGGAATGGAAGAGTGTCCAGCGCCTTATGATCGAATTCCATTGGAAACATAGTTGAATCCCCTGCGGTTGAGGTCTATAGTAAATCTATCTTTGGGACGCGACTGACTTAGGACCGGTAAAAAAAGGTAGGCCGATCAGCCTATCCGATACCTAAAAACCAGGGTCCAGGTCCAGCCGTTTCAGTTTCGCTCCATGGTTGTCCTTCAGCCGTCGGTGGAAAAGATGAGCGGACCAGCGCCATTACTAAGGCGCCATTCGGGGACACCGTCCGCCATCAATAGCCGGCGGAACCCATCCATGCTATTAGTGATATATGTTTTAAGGCAATCCACCTGCCCATTTTCAGGTTCCAGTGTAAATTCACTGAGACCGGCCGGGATTATGACCGTGATGCCTGGCGCTATGTCGGCTATCCCGCCGTCGTCGTTCTTAGTCAAAATTCGCCCGACACCGTTGATCCCGGTTAGGGCTACAAACGTCTCGCCGGTTAGTTCTTCGCGGTAAGGCAGGTGAGTGCAGATCCGTTCCATGACAAATCGCTGGCAAGCGACCAACAAGTCTTTGGCGCCGCCTTCAAACGGTAGGTTGATCCGGGGAACCTTGGTCTGGCTAAGAGGCTTCAGGTTAAGAACGTCCATGCCGCGGTCGATATGTAGTTCTCTTGGCCGGCCGTAAGTATCACACCGCTCCCAGTCATAAAGTCGGTAGGTAATGTCGCAGTTGTTTTGGACTTCGAACAGGAGGATTCCCTGGCCAACGGCGTGGATCGTCCCTTCGGGGACAAAAATCACGTCACCTCGCTTAACCGGGATGGAATCAACAAGTTCATGGATGCGGCCTTCTTGCAGGGCTTGCTCGATCCCGGCCCTGGTTTGACTTTCCTTGAATCCCAATAGTACCCGGCTTCCGGGCTCGGCTTCTAAGATGAACCAGGCTTCTGTTTTACCCCAAGGAATATTTTCGACTTTTTGGGCGTAACTATCGGAAGGATGAACCTGTATGGACAGGTCTTGAGATGTATTGATAAATTTTAGAATCAGAGGGAACCGGCCAAATTTCCAGGTGGCGCCCACCAGTTTTTCTCCTAACGTCTCCATCACCTGAACAAAGGGGCGCCCTTCCAAAGAACCATTAGTAATGGTGCTACCTTCAGGAGCATCATGGTTACACCAGATCTCCCCGACCTGTTCAAGCCCGCCCACCTGATTTCCATAAAGAGCAGAATAATCTGATTTTCCCCAGATCTTTTTTTTGAACACCGGGCTCAGTCGGATTGGATATAATTGAGGAAACGCCATGGTCGCCGCCTTTTGGGTTCGGGATGGTTCTATGTCTGATTCATTCGGCGCTCGACTCCGCCGGGTTATGGCAGGGTGAGGCTAAGAGAGCAATATATCCCGGTTAGTGCCTGGCCGTCAAGACAAATTCTGCTGATGATAAGAAGAGTAGTTGCGGGGATGGCATTGGCCGGGCAGGACCTCCTTCACCATAAATTCATATATGAATTTTCACCTCGACATCAGGGCCGGAATATGCGATAACCAAAAATGAGGTAAGTGTGGCGACGATGGTAAGATTAGAAAGATATCATATAATAACGGAGTGTTAAACATGAAAATGTCCACCCGGGGACGTTATGCCGTTCGGGCGATGCTGGATTTGGCCATGAATTGGGGGCAGGGCCCGATTAACCTGAAAGAGATGTCGAGGCGGCAGGATATCTCCGTCAAGTATCTGGAACAGATATTTATTCCATTAAAGGCGGCAGCGCTGATTCGGAGCACCCGCGGACCCAGTGGCGGATATACCTTGGCCCGGGCTCCAGAAGAAATGACGCTTGGCGAAATTATTACCGCCATCGAGGGGCCGGTGGCTATTGTGGATTGTGTCCAACAACCGGAAAAATATCCTCGTAGCCCTACCTGCGTCACCTTTGATGTGTGGAAGCAGCTATCCGAAGCAATTTCCGCTATTCTTGATCGGACAACGTTGTCCATCCTGGTGGCCAGGCACCACGCCAAGGCCGGCGCCCGTTCGGCTACCTTAAAGTCTTCCAAGTAGCGGAGGCGGTGGCTATACTTGACCCGGCCATAATTGACGCTTCTGAAGGCACCTGTTGCTGGTTGCTAGTTGAAGACAACCTGCAACAAGAACGAGCGTCGATGCCGTGGTTTTGCCCGGAGACGCCGAGGTATTGTTGGGCTCAATTCCTTTGGAAAACCTGAATGTCATAATTGGCCCCAGGAAACAGGAACTCACCGTGAATCCCAAAAGCCCTTACCTGGCCAGGAAAAAAATGAACACATCAGCCGTGACAGCCGGTCCCGCTCATGAATGAGGTTAAAATGAACCCCCGCCATCGGGTCATGCAAAAGATTCTTGCTGTTCAGACTAAGTATCCCAAGGCGACCGTGCTGGTGGCCCTGGGCCTCGCCGTGCTGGCTGTTTTCTACACGGTCATGAGGTTGGAATTCCAAACAAACCGAGCGGATCTGGTTTCCTCTGATCTCCGGTTAAGCCATCTGTCGGCGCAGGTGAATAAGTTTGGTGACCTGGACACCTTCGTCGTAGCCATCGAAAATCGGGACAAGGAGCGCACCCTAAAATTTCTTCAGGCCCTGGTGGCTCGACTGGAGGCCGACCGGAAAAACTACGCCCAGGTCTTTTACCGCATTGACCCCGACTATTTTCGGCCCTGGGCGCTGCTTTATCTGGACGAAAAGGATATCAAGACGATAAGTGAAAAGTTAAGGGAGCACCGAGATTTTATGGTGAATTTGGCCGGCTCCCCCAGCTTGACCACTTTCTTTCAGGAAATCAATAACGAGATGGCTTCCCAAATGATGGGTCGGCTTTTTACCGGTTTCCTGGATGACCGCGAGACCGGGACTAAAGACAAGCCTCTGAATCTTGATTTTCTGATCAACGTCCTTCAGGCCGTGAACAAGCAATTGGATGGGGACGCTGCGGCCAATACTCCCTGGGAGTCCTTCCTGACTCCGCAATCCTATCAAGATAAGTTTGGCGGCGGGTATTTTTGGACCGAAAACAAGCGGTATCTTCTCCTGTTTGTTACTCCGGCCAAGACAGAAGACGGTTTCGCCAAGGCCTTAGGCCCGCTTCAGGCCCTGAGAAAGGCCGTTGCCCGGACCCAGACTGAGGTTCCCGGCGTCCCGGCCGGAGTGACGGGTCAGGAAGCATTGAACATGGACGAAATGAGCGCCGCTCTTCGGGATATGGGCCTGGCTACGGCCATGTCTCTGGTCGCCCTGACCCTGCTGCTGACCCTGGCCTGGCGGGGTTTCCGGAGACCCCTCCTGGCCATTATCCAGATCGTGATCGCCCTGGCCTGGACCTTCGGCCTGACGACCCTGTTTATCGGTCATCTTAACATTTTGTCGGTGTCCTTCACCCCATTGCTCCTGGGGTTGGGCATAGATTATTGTATTCATTGGTTTGCCCGTTATCAAGAGGAGGCCGAAACCAAAGCCGCGTCCCGGCAAGAAGCCATCTGTATCGTCATGTTCAAATTGGGGCCGGGGATTTTGTTGTCCGGGTTGACTGCGGCGATATCTTTTTTCCCATTGGCGCTGACTGGATTTAAAGGCTTGGCTGAGCTGGGGATAATCTCCACCATTGGGATGGTTATGACCACCATCACCACCCTGGGCGTTTTGCCGCCGCTGGCCTTATTGCTGGATAAGCCGCGACGCCGGACGAAAGTGGGAGGAGTTCCCGACCGGATCAGACCTTTCTTCGGGCTGACCAACCGCCGCGCCTGGGCTATCTTGATTCCATCGGGTCTGGTGCTGGTTTTGGCCATCTGGGGCGGGGCCGGGGTGGCTTTTGATCTTAACATGTTGCGGCTGCAATCCAAACATGCCGAATCGGTTCTATGGGCCAAAAAGCTGATAGAAGACTCCAAACAAACAAGTATGCATGGGGCGGTCCTGGCCCATTCGCTGGAAGAGGTCCAACGGAAAACCGCGGCCCTGACCGCCCTCAGTTCAGTAACGGAGGCCAGGAGCGCAGCCAGCCTCCTTCCCCCGCGACCAGATTCCAAAGCTGGCCCTGCTGGCCGGGATAAGGCCGATTCTGGCCGGAGTCAAGTCCTTCCACAATCAGGAAGGCGGGGTTGTCGATCTGGATGAATTAGATCAGGCTCTGGGCAGAATTCGATTTAAGATGGTTGATCCGGGCCGGGCCGCGGAGGGAATTGACCAGTCGTTGCTTGGGCAAATGAAGCAAGTCAGGGATCTCATTGATCACATACGACAAAGAACCAGTGCTCCCGAACGGGCTGAAGTGAAGACCGCCCTGCAATCCTTTCAAAAAACGTTTTTCAATCAACTAGATGGGATGCTGGATGTCCTCCGCCGGAATGCCTACGCTTCACCCATGCAGCCATCCGATCTGCCCCCGTCGCTCCGGCATCTTTTCATGAGACCTGACAACCTTTATCTTATTCGTGTATTCCCG